>JALSRO010000312.1 GCA_026984715.1 Chromatiales bacterium
CGACACACCGCTCTGTGGATCCACAATCGAGGCAAAACCCAGCCCCATCTGATAGGCAATGATCTGCCCGCCGGTAACGATGGCGGAGAACACCAACTGCAATGCCATCCCCATCGCCACGCCGATGAGCAGCTGTTGAACTATCAGCAGCAGTGTCATTGGACTGAAGGGGTCGAAATGGGGAACCGGCGGGATCTGTGGAGCAATCACGATGGTCAGGGTCAGGGTGATGAACAGCTTGACCCGTCTCGGTACACTCCGGGAACCGCTCACCGGCGCACTCGACACCATCGCTCCAATACGGAAAAATGGCCATAGCAGGGAGCCGACCCAGGCGGTGATCTCTGCGCTGGTAAAGGTCATGGCTACTCGATCAGTGCCGGAATGTTTTCGAACAGCCGGACGGTGTAGTCCGCCAGCATCTGGGCCAGCCAAGGTCCGGCCAGGGCCAAAACGGCGAGAGTGATCAACAACTTCGGAATAAAGCTCAGTGTCATTTCATTGATCTGTGTCGCCGCCTGAAACATGCTCACCAGTAAACCCACGCCAAGCGCCGGCAAAAGAATCACCGAAACCATCATCACCAGCAGCTCCAGCGCCTGCTGGAACACGGAGACAATCAGTTCAGGAGACATAGAAGCTTGCCGCAAGGGTGCTCATGATCAGTGACCACCCATCCACCAGCACGAACAGCATCAGCTTGAAGGGGAGCGAGATGATCATCGGGGAGAGCATCATCATGCCCATCGACATCAGCACGCTGGCCACCACGAGGTCGATGATTATGAACGGGATGAACAGTAGAAATCCTATCTGGAACGCAGTCTTCAGCTCGCTGGTAACGAAAGCGGGCAGCAGAATGCGCAATGGCACCGCCTGGGGAGAGTCGAACCCCTCGTCCCGACCGGAGAGACGCACGAAAAGAGCCAGATCGGTATCTCTCGTCTGTCCCAACATGAAGGTCTTCAGTGGCTCCGCCGCTCTGGTGGCCGCCTCCTGGAATGCCATCTTGTCCTCCAGATAGGGCTGGAGCGCCTCCCTGTTGATCTGATTGAACACCGGCGTCATGATGAAAAATGTCAGGAACAGCGCCAGTCCAATGAGGATCTGGTTGGAGGGGGTGGTGGTCAGCCCCAGTGCCTGGCGCAGTATGGCGAAGACGATGATGATCCGGGTGAACGAGGTCATCATGATCAGCGCCGCCGGCAGGAAGGTGAGCGCCGTCATCAGCGCCAGTAGCTGCAGGGTCACGCTGTAGGTCTGCCGTCCTCCGGCTCCGGATACCGTCAGGGCGGGAAATGCCTCCTGCGCCGCAACTGCATCCAGGGAGAGCAGCACACCAAGCAGCAGTAACAGAACGCGCAGCATCACTGTTTCCTCCTGTTGAGCGCCGCCGCCAGACGCCGTGCAAATGCCTCATTCGTCACTCCGGTGGTAGATGGCTCGGGGAGAGGTTGCTCCAGCAGATGCAGCAGCTCCACCTGACCGGCAGAGACGCCGATCAGCAGCTGCTGTTCACCCACCTGGATCACCACCACCCGCTCCCTCTGCCCCACGGGGAGCGCGGCAACCACCTTCAGGGCTCCGTTGGCGGTGCTGTTCCAGCCCGGAAGACGGCGCAGAGCCCATGCGAACAGGGCGATCACCACCAGCACCAGCAGCAACCCCAGAACCAGCTGCAGCAATCCCCCGGTAGCCAGCGGCCCACCCTCCAGATGCTGCAGTTTTTCTGCATCACCCACGGCCGCATCCAGGGGCAGTGCGAACACAGCGAACAGCAGCGAAAGGGAGATTCGCCACATCACTTTTTCAGGTTCCTCAGCCTCTCTTGGGCGCTGACTACATCGGTGAGACGGATCCCGAACTTCTCGTTCACCACCACCACCTCGCCATGGGCAATCAGCGTCCCGTTCACCATCACATCCAGCGGCTCACCCGCCAACCGATCCAGCTCCACCACCGACCCCTGGTTGAGCTGTAACAGATTGCGGATATTGATCTGGGTGCGGCCAATCTCCATGGCGATGGTGACAGGGATATCCAGAACCAGATCCAGATCCACCTCTTTGCGGTCGCCACCGGAGGTATCGCTCTCCAGCGGATCCAGTGGAGCTGGAGAGTAGCTCTCTCCGACATCATCCGCTCCGGTTGCACCGCCGTCGGACTCCTCCTGCAGCTGTTCTGCAAGGGCTTCGGCCCAGGGGTCCTCTTCCTCCTGACCGGCTGCGCCACTCTCCTGCGACGCTGTGGCGCCATCGGTTTCGGCTTGCCCGGTATCCTCCAGCGGCGCCTCGACCGCCTCCGGACTCTCCAGCTCTCCCTCTGTTTCCGATACCAGCTCTTCGGTTTCTGCCTCTGCACTCACTGGTTGCACCTCCCCTCGGTTGATACTCTGGCTGTTTCAGCGAAAACTTGTCTGCACTGGTCGATCGATGAGTTCAGTCACTTTCACGGCCCATCTATTGTTCGCTGTTCCGTAACTGGCTCGAAACACCGGGATCTGCTCCGCCTTGACCAGCACCTGCTCTGGCATCTCGATGGGAATGATATCCCCCGGTTTGAGATCGGCCAGCTCGGCCACGCTCAACTGCGCTTCGGCGAGATTTACGCTGAGACATACCTCCATATCCTCCAGCTCGTCCCGCAGTGTGTTGAGCCAGCGATCATCCGTTTCGGTGCGCTCGCTCTGCATGCCGGTATCGAGGATGTCCCGAATCGGCTCCAGCATCGAATAGGGCATGGTGACGTGGATATCACCGCTGCCACCATCCATCTCCACATGAAATGTGGTGACAACCACGATCTCGGAGGGGCTGACGATGTTCGCAAACTGGGGATTGACCTCTGCATTCAGAAATTCGAAGTCGATATCCAGCACCGGGGCCCACGCCTTTTTCAGATCCTTGAACACATCCTCCAGCACGATCTGGATGACCCGCTGCTCGGTAGGGGTGAACTCCCGCCCTTCGATCTTGGCATGAAACCGGCCTCCACCACCGAAGAAGTTATCCACCACCGAGTAGACGAACTTCGGCTCCAGTACGATCAGTGCCGTCCCCCGCAACGGCGCGATGCGGATCAGATTGAGGCTGGTGGGAACGAACAGGCTGTGAACATACTCACCGAATTTGGTGGTCTTGATACCACCCACCGAGATCTCCGCACTGCGTCGCAGCAGGTTGAACATGCTGACCCGAAACAGTCGGGCAAACCGCTCGTTGATCATCTCCAGCGTGGGCATCCGCCCGCGGACGATGCGCTCCTGGGTGGCTAGGTCATAGGGCAGCGGACCAGCCGGAGAAACCGACTCCTCTTCGGTATCATCGTCGCCTACCCCGTGCAGAAGGGCGTCGATCTCATCCTGTGACAACAGTTCACTGGCTGACATGGCTGATGGTGGTTGCTATTACTGAATCACAAAGCTGGTGAAATAGACATCTTCCACACCCGGCTTGCCGGTGCGCTCCTCGATGATCTTGCGAATATTCTCCAGCACCTCGGTGCGCAACTTCTCCTTCCCCTCCACTCCGGAGACACTCTCCACACTCTGGCTGCTCAACAGCAGTACGATGCTGTTACGGATCACCGGCATATGGGTGGTGACCGCCTTCTCGATCTCCGGATCGCGGGTCATCACCTGCAGGGTCACCTGCATAAAGCGGGAGCCACCCGACTCGTCGGTGAAGTTGACCACGAATGCCGGCTCCAGCGGGATATAGATAGGAGGCTCCTCCTCGTGGGCCGCCTTCTCCTCGCCATGCCCCTCTTCGGCAGCAACCGCCTCATGAGTACCACCTCCCAGCGCTCCACTGAAATAGAGAAAGGCCCCGAAACCCCCAAACATCACCAGCTGCAGTACCACAATGACGACAATCAGCTTGGTCATCGATGCCCCTCCGGAACCCTTCTGCGCACCGTTGTCCTGATTCTCTTTTGCCATGATAGACCCTTGTTGAAGTTGTCCTGTGCCCAAGCAATTGCAATTTGCGTGCCCGGAGAGACCACTCATCCGAAACCCGCCATACCCCTGTCTGCCGAGCACCCGCCCCGGTGGCAGAGTCCCGCATCCGGGACGATGGCGGAGAAGCTCCCACCGACGGCAAAAGATTGACGAAAACAACCCCTCGATGCGCCGGGAATCCGGCACAGAACACTCCGACAGGCAGAAAAAACGGAATTGGGTTAGTATCTCTACTATCTGACTTTCGATTGAATAATGGATACTCCCTGCTGTGCGCAAAAAACCACGCATACTCAACACCCGGACGGTGGCACAATCACGGCTGTTCCATATCGAGGCGCTGGATCTGGAGTTCTCCAATGGCACCACCACCCAGTATGAGCGTCTGCGGGGTGCATCCCGTGGAACGGTCCTGATCGTCCCGATGCTCGACAGCCATACGGTCTTGCTGGTGCGGGAGTATGCCGCCGGAACGGAACGCTATGAGCTGGGATTCCCAAAGGGGCGTATCGAGCCGGACGAACCGCTCCTGGAGGCCGCCAATCGTGAGTTGATGGAGGAGGTCGGCTATGGTGCAAAACGGCTCGAACACCTCACATCCCTCACCCTGGCCCCCGGATTCCTGGGCCACGCAACCGAGATAGTCCTGGCGCAGGATCTCTATCCCCAGCGGCTGGAGGGGGATGAGCCGGAGGAGCTGGAGGTGGTGCACTGGGATATGGATGCAGTCGGAGCGCTCTGGCGCAGCGGGGAGTGTACCGAGGCGCGTACCATTGCCGCGCTGTTCATCACAAGAGAACATCTCAGTGGCAGCTGACTCCTACTCCAGAGCATGCGCGCAGCTACTGGAAACGGTCATCTCCATCGCACAGGAGGCCGGTGAACGGATCCTCTCCATCTATGAAGGTGATTTCGGTATTGTGCACAAACCAGACGAATCACCGGTCACCGAGGCCGACCTCGCGGCCCATCACATCATCATAGATCGGCTGAAGGCGCTGACTCCCGAACTGCCGGTTCTCTCGGAAGAGTCCGCGACGATCCCCTATGGAGAACGGGCCCGCTGGCGCTGTTACTGGCTTGTGGACCCCTTGGACGGAACCCGCGAGTTTATCAAGCGCAATGGAGAGTTCACAGTCAACATAGCCCTGATCGATGAACATCGACCGGTGCTGGGGATCGTTCATGCCCCTGTCACCGGGGTCAGTTACTACGCCAGCCGGGGCAGTGGCGCATTCAAGAGAGCGGCCGGAGGGGAAACATACCAAATTCATGCACGGCATATCGTGGAAAAGCCGATGATCGCTGTCAGCCGCGCGCGCTGCAACCCACGGCAGCAACGGCTGCTGGACAACATCGGTCCCCATGAAACGATAGCAGTCGGCAGCTCACTCAAGTCCTGCCTGGTTGCGGAGGGAAAAGCGGACCTCTACGCTCGCCTCGGCCCCACCTCTGAGTGGGACACCGCTGCCGCTCAATGTATCGTGGAACAGGCGGGGGGACATATTACCGATACCCAGATGCGGCCGCTCCGTTACAACACGAGGCCCACCCTTCTCAACCCCGATTTTTTCGTCTTCGGCGCCGAATGGCGTGACTGGTCTCGCCATCTCTGAGCAACCATCAGTTAGAGTCGGTGGCCGCCAGGCACGCCGTTCCGTTCAGGAGTTCTTCAGACAGAAAAAACGTTCGCCGCACTTTCCGGGCACTGCACCTGCCATAGTCTTCAGCCGGATCAGATCATGAATTACGATATGCTTGCGCTCTACACTGAGCAAACCGTCATCCTGAAAGCGGGTGAACATGCGACTGACGGTCTCCACCGCCAACCCAAGGTAGTTGCCAATATCGTTCCGTGACATACTCAGATAAAACTCGGTAGCGGAGAAACCGCGCCGGTAGTAGCGCGAGGAGATGCTGTAGAGATAGGCAGCAAGCCGCTCTTCTGCACTCTTCTTGCCCAGCAGGATAGTATGGATCTCCTCCTCGAAGATCTCCTTGCTCATCAGGGCAATCAACTGGCGATGCAGCACTGGAAGCTCATTGCTGAGCAGCTCGAACTCTTCATAGGGGATTTCGCAAACGCTGGCTGTCTCCAGAGCCTTGGCGGAACAGGGGTGAGTCTTGTGGACAATGGCATCGAGGCCTAGCAGCTCTCCCGGCAGGTGAAAACCGGTCACCTGCTCGTTTCCGCTCTCGGTGGGTACATAGCTCTTGATGGAGCCACTGCGGACAGCATAGATAGAACGGAACGAATCTCCTCCATGATAAAGGTGATCACCCCGCTTGACAGGGCGGCGACGCTGAATAATCTGCTCGAGCCGCTCCAGCTCCTCACCGGTGATCCCTACGGGCAGGCAGATCTGAAACAGACTGCAATCCTTGCAGGCAATTTTACGCTTCGATAGCGGAACAACAGTACTCTCTTTTTCTGGAGGCATATCAAACTGGGAGTAGTGACAAATATCAATTATATTTATAGTGCCATATTACTGCAAATTCGCTTCCTAAAAACATGAATTGACAATTGTTAACTTTGTTATTAACGTTATCAACGGATTGCTCTTGGAGAGCATCATATTCGGTATTTTGGCACCCGCCGGTTCCACGCCGCAACCACCGACAGGGGATACGCCATCGCTGACGCACTCTCTCTGATTCGGCGAATGGTGAAAATCCTTGACACAACTCGTGTCTATTGAGCCGCTGTACTTGCATCGAACGACGGTTCAGGAGACCGGCGTATTGCTCTCCACCCAGCGCGTCCCTTCCTGGAGATACTCTTTTTTCCAGAACGGAGCCCGCGACTTGAGCTCCTCAATCAGATAGCGAGCCGCCCCGAAGGCTTCACTACGGTGGGCCGACCAGGCTGCAACCAGAACGATGGAATCATCTGGTCGTATCTCTCCCACCCGGTGAATAATCAACGTATCGAGCAGCTCCCAGCGCCGCGCCGCTTCCCTGCAGATGGACTCCAGATGGATCTCGGTCATCTGCGGATAGTGCTCCAGGAACATGGATCGTACCGTATCACCCTCGTTGAAATCACGCATACTCCCCACAAATACGCATGTTGCACCATACTTGCCCCGGTTCCCGGCCATCTCACCCTGGAATCGCGCCAACTCCTGCCAGGGATCGAACACAGTGGTGCGAACCTCAACAGCCATGGGAACCACCGGTTACCGGAGGAAAAAATGCCACTTCGTCACCATCATGAACAGGAGTCTCCTCCCCCGCATACTCCATGTTGACTGCCATCAAAGTGTTCGCGGGGAGTGGTTTGTCCCCGACTGCCTGGTGCCATACCTGAACCACTGTAGTGGTGTCAGCCACATCGAGCAGAAGATCCCCGCTCCCCACCTGTTCCCGCAAGCTGGCAAAAAACCTAACTGTAACAGCCATCAGGATCCACCTGTCATGTTTACATCGCCGTGCCCGCCAGATTATCATGAAAACCGTCGCTCACACAGCCTCTCTTGGTTATGAACAGACTGACCCATTTCAACGCCGCCGGTCACGCCCACATGGTGGATGTGGCACAGAAGGCGGTCACCCACCGCCTGGCCATTACCGAAGGGCGCATCCTGATGCAGCCGGAGACACTCCAATTGATCCTCTCCGGCGGTCACAAGAAGGGGGATGTGCTCGGTATCGCCCGGATCGCCGGCATCATGGGGGCCAAGAAAACAGCCGATCTGGTTCCTCTCTGTCACCCACTGAACATCACCCATGTGGATCTGGAACTTCAGCCATGCCCCGAGGAAAACGCCGTCTATTGCCGCGCCAGAGTGGAAACCGATGACCGGACAGGCGTTGAGATGGAGGCGCTCACCGCTGTGCAGATCGCCTTGCTTACTGTCTACGACATGTGCAAGGCAGTCGATAGGGGGATGACTATCGAGGGGGTGAGGCTGGTGGAGAAGGCGGGCGGAAAGTCGGGGCACTGGCACCGCGCTACCCCACCGGAGTAACGAGCAGACCACAGCCGAACCAGCTCCAGCCCGAACATTCAGGTCGAATGGTTGCACGGTCATCCATAGCTGCAGCAACCGTTCCTTTTCGCGCACCCCAAACCAAGCCATCTCCCCCCGCCCGGTAAAGCCCCGGTTATTCCGTGACGAT
Source organism: Chromatiales bacterium (assembly GCA_026984715.1). Classification (GTDB taxonomy): domain Bacteria; phylum Pseudomonadota; class Gammaproteobacteria; order Thiohalospirales; family Thiohalospiraceae; genus DRMK01. The sequence goes on from JALSRO010000312.1 coordinate 8,087, forward strand.
ACAGATTATATCAACCCGGCAGCAATATCTCGTATTCAACCGAGGCACACTGGAACGCAGGGCCGGTGCCTCCCTGGAGTCCTGAACATGACATACGTTGTTGCTGGATTAATGAGACGGCATTATCTTTCAGCAGAGGCATCGGCGATGGCAGGTAACAAGAGAGCACTGGTTACCGCGCAGTGGAACCAACTGGTGGTAGAGGCAGAAGAGGCGACACAGATTGAGTTGGACGAAGAGCTGGAAAGCTATCTGGTCTTTCTTCTGATGCGCTATCACGACCAGCCACAGCTTGCCAACATAATCGTGGCAACAGAGTATCTGGAGGGAACACTGCAGACCGGAGAACTGCGCCGGAACCGGATGCGTGATGTAGGGGATCACTGCCTGCTCTACTCCGGCCTATTCCCCCGCAATGCCAGAAGGCGCAATGTCCCGGTCGATTACTATATCGACTTGGGGCGGGGGGCATACCGCAATCTCGCCGAGGATGAGCAGTTCGGGCTCGCCACCGTCTTCACCAAACTCGCCACCCATTTCGTTGCCCTCATGGACACACTGCAAGCGCTGCGCAGTATGAGCCTGGAGTCGCCTCTACTCGATCCCCTTTCCGCAATGGAGTTGTGGCAGAAGAGCGGCAGCCGCTATGCGGCGTCCCAGATAGAGTCGGTTACAGAAGCGGGAGAAGCGATCATCATGAGTGCGGCGCCACGTCGAACGCATTGATCGGTAGGGGAAAAACCTGCCGCACCCGATGTTTTGTCGGGCGCACAAGACACCTCTGGGCAATGTTCATTGCCCGATTTTCCTATAGCTTTAAACAGTTAGCTGATAGTTATGCTGCGTGTGGGTACCGCCACCAACCATCCACCTCCAGCGATGGCGGTTACCCCGGCTTACTCTGCCATTCTCTCACCGAATGGCTCACTTTACTACACTGATATTTTTCTGTTCTTTCTGGATACGCTCATAGATCTCTTCCCGATGCACGGAAACCTCCTTGGGAGCATTGATTCCAATCCTCACCTGATTTCCCTTCACACCGAGAACGGTAACTGTTATGTCATCACCGATTATCAGCGTCTCGCCCACACGTCTCGTCAAGATTAACATTGTCTGCACTTCTCCCTTCAATTCATGACAAATTACGCTGTCATGAAACTATCTGACCCATCTCAATAGCATATGATTACATCGTACTTAACTAAATTACCTAGGGGCAAGAAACAGCAATTGATTTTTGCAACATTATTACAATCTAAAACAATTACATTCCCCCCACGTCCCTCGGCCGGTTGACACTACTCAAGCTGGAACGCCGAATGCAGTGCCCTGACACCAAGCTCAAGATACTTATCGTCAACCACCACCGAAATCTTTATCTCTGATGTTGAGATCATACGAATATTAATCCCCTCTTCTGCCAGCGCCTGGAACATCGTACTGGCGATACCCGCGTGGGAACGCATCCCCACTCCAACCAGCGAAATCTTGGCAATCTTGTCGTCACCCTCGACCTCGCGCGCCCCCAAATCATCCGCCAATTGACGCAAAATATCCAGTGCTTTTTCATAGTCGCTGCGATGTACCGTAAAGGTGAAATCGGTAGTTCCATCGGCACCCACGTTCTGGATTATCATGTCCAGTTCTATATTTGCATCACCGATGGGGCCAACAATCCGGTATGCCACCCCCGGCTGATCCGGCACCCCCAGGATCGTCAGTTTGGCTTCGTCACGGTTGAAAGCTATGCCGGATATTACCGCCCTCTCCATCTGCTGCTCTTCCTCTTTGGTGATCAGTGTCCCCTCCCCCTCTTCGAAAGAAGAGAGAACCCGCAAAGGTACACCATATTTACCGGCAAACTCGACCGCTCGAATCTGAAGCACCTTCGATCCAAGGCTGGCCATCTCCAGCATCTCCTCGAAGGTGATACGCGCCAGACGCCGGGCCTGTGGGACCACTCGAGGATCGGTCGTATAGACTCCATCCACATCTGTATAGATTTGGCACTCGTCCGCCTCAAGGGCTGCCGCCAGGGCCACTGCTGTAGTGTCGGAACCACCGCGCCCTAATGTTGTTATATTGCCACATTGGTCCACACCTTGGAAGCCAGCCACCACCACGACGCGCCCCTGTGCAATGTCGTCCCGCACCTTTTGCTCTTCGATCTCCAGAATACGGGCCTTGTTGAATACGCTATCGGTACGGATGTGCACCTGCGCCCCGGTGTAGGAGCGCGCCTCGCACCCCAATTCATTCAGCGCCATACAGAGCAGCGCAATGGTCACCTGTTCACCTGTAGAGAGTAGTACATCCAGCTCCCGGGGAACAGGATGGCTGGAAACTTCTCTGGACAGCGCCAGCAGACGGTTTGTTTCGCCGCTCATGGCGGACACCACGACGACGATCTCCTGCCCCTGATCTCGACAACGCTTGATCCTTGCAGCGACGCTTTTTATGCGCTCCGGGGTGCCCACCGAAGTACCACCATACTTTTGAACGATCAACGCCACCGCCGTGCAACCCACTCCACTACCGATTCAAGCGCGGCCTGCAGAGCCGCGGGATTGTCTCCACCCCCTTGTGCCAGATCGGGTCGTCCGCCACCCTTTCCGCCAACCTGCTGCGCCACACTGTTTACCAGCTCGCCAGCCCGGATGCGATCGGTAATATCGCTGGTGACTCCGGCAACCAACGTCACCTTGCCGGTATCACCGGCCGCCAGCACGATGGCTGCGCTACCCAACCGCTCCTTCAACTGATCTACCATGGTGCGCAGTGCTTTGTTGTCGACACCGTCTAGACGTGCCGCGAGCACCTTGATCCCGTTCATCTCCACCGCCTGGGCAGCAAGGTCACCACTCTGGCTGCTGGCCAGCTTCTGCTTCAGTCGCTCCAGTTCCCTCTCCAGGTCACGGTTACGCTGCAGCAGCTGGGA
>JALSRO010000313.1 GCA_026984715.1 Chromatiales bacterium
GTTCGAAGGGGGTTCACGCATCATATACCGCCTATCCGGGACCGGCACCGTGGGAGCCACGCTGCGTGTATATATCGAATCCTATGAACCGGATCCCCAACGTCACCGGGAGGATCCCCAGCGTGCATTGGCGCCACTGATCGAGCTCGCAGTGGAGCTGGCACAGATCGACAGTCGTACCGGCCGCAGTGCACCATCGGTGATAACCTGACCTGCGATCAACCCCGCCTCTCTCCGAACTGGAAGACCATACACTGCATCTCGTCCGCCAGTTCGGAGAGGCCTCTGCTTGCCTTGGCCGTATCCGCCGCCCCTTGGGCGTTTACCGCGGCCACCTCATTGATGCTCAGCAAGGTTTCGTGAATCTCGCGGGTAACCCGGCTCTGCTCCCTCACCGCCGCAGCAATCTCGCCATTTGTCATTGTAATACCCTCCACTGCATCGGCGATCTCGTTCAGGACGCCACTCACCTGCCCCGCTTCCTCCGCGCTGTCGTGCGCCTCGCTGCGGCTCTGTTCCATGACACCCACCGCCCGGCCGGTCGCTGTCTGGATCTGCTCGATCATGCGCTGGATCTCGGCGGTCGCCTGCTGGGTTCTGACTGCGAGACTGCGCACCTCGTCGGCGACCACCGCAAAACCGCGCCCCTGTTCTCCCGCCCGGGCCGCCTCGATGGCCGCGTTGAGAGCCAGGAGGTTGGTCTGCTCGGCAATCCCGCTGATCACCTCCACGACGGAGCCAATCTCCCGGCTGTCGCTCTCCAGTTCGGTTATTACGCCTGCTATCTGCTCGACTTCACCAACCAGCGACATGATCGAGCTGGTCGCCCTCTCAACGACCTCCTTGCCCCCCAGCGCCACACCATTGGCCCGGGTTGCGGACTCCACTGCCTCCTGGGTTCTGTCGGTGATTCTCTGCGACATGGCGGACATCTCATCCATGGCGGCGACCACCCGGCCGATCTCCTCCCGCTGCTGGCGCCCCCCTTCGCTGGTCTGCAAGGCTGTAGCGGATGTTTGTTGTGCGGCGGACGCAAGGGTTACCGACGCCTCGTCGACCCGCCCGACGACGGTTTGCAACTTGGCCTTGAGCATCAGTGCAACCAGGCGCATGTGACCGCTTTCGTCTGTTGTTCCGGTATATACATACTGCATCAGTTTGTTGTCCACGATGGAAGACAGTGCCTCTATCGTCCTGGTCACCGGTCGGGTTATGTACGCCGTGAGGATTGTCGCCACTGTGGTCGCGGCGACGATGGATCCGATAGCAACCGGAGGTGAAACCAAACCCGTGAACCCCAGCAGCAGCCAGGGAGACACGCCGGTTGCAGTCAGCCCCAGCATGGTGCGTCCGGTATTGCGGTTCCACCACGGGTTAAGCCGGGGAAGCTTGCCGGCGTTGATATCCCGGTAGAGTTTGTCGGCCCGTTCCACCAACTCCCGGCTGGGCTTGACCCGCACCGACTGGTAACCCGTTATCCTGCCCTCCTGGTAAATGGGTGTGACGAAGGCATCCACCCAGTAGTGATCCCCGTTCTTGCAGCGATTCTTGACGATACCCATCCACGGCTTGCCCTGCTTGAGGGTCTGCCAAAGGTCGGCAAAGGCGGCTGGCGGCACGTCGGGGTGGCGGACGATATTGTGATTCACCCCGATCAATTCGCTGCGATCATATCCACAGACATTGACAAAATCGTCGTTGACGTGAGTGATACACCCTTTCAGATCCGTCTCGGAGATGATCACAGTGGAATCGGGATAGTCGTTTTCGACACCCGTGACAGGATAGTTCTTCTTCAAGGTTCCCCCCCTGCGTTGCTGGCCGCCGTCCTCCCGACCCTGCCGACAGCGAGCCATCTTCAGTGATTACCAAATATTCAATATATCGGCAAAAAATCGGATTTTTTTACATGGCAATGGAAAGTTACGATTGAGGAGTCTGCATCACAGATGTGTGCCAAGGGGCTTGTGATGTAGTACAGATACATTTTTTCAGGGAGTCATTGACCCGACAAAAACATGTGTCATATTCAGCCGTGGCGCGCCGTTTGGCGGCAATCCGGCCTGTCGTCGGATATCGCCCGGTCAGAGGCTTCACGCAGGCACCGGACCTGCGTTCCAGTGCGCTGGACAGGGAACTCAGAGTTTCGCGGGTGCAGGGATGCACTGGAGCGACCCTTGCCCGCGCTCTGCGCCTTGATCCGGCGCCAGCCTGGAGCCCTGAACGCGACATAATATTGTTACCGGGTCAAAACAAGAGTCCGGGGCCCTGTGCCAATCAACCTCCCCGCCCCATCGACAGTGATGTTTACACAATTGTTACATTTGCCAGGCCCCGGGAACGACGTGCCAGGGAGCC
>JALSRO010000314.1 GCA_026984715.1 Chromatiales bacterium
GTTCGCGGCACAGCCAGTGTCGGGCAGCTTGTCGCAGCGGTGACGGCGGCGGGTTACGGCGCTGCCGAGCTGCGTGGCGCCGACGATGCGGAGAAGAAGAGAGAGGCCACCGAGAGAGCCCACTACCGCCGGTTGCTGCGCAATACAGTGCTGGCGGCCCTGATCGGTATCCCGCTGTTCGTGGGTGGAATGCTGGGAGTGTTGCCATCGCACGAGAGCGATTCAGGCCGGATCTTCTGGCCACTGACCGGCGTGGCGACCTTCGTCGTGCTGGCTTATGCTGGTGGTTACTTTTTTCGCGGTGCCTGGAACTCCTTTCGCAATCACAATGCCAACATGGATACCCTGATCGCCCTCGGTACCGGTACCGCATGGTGCTATTCCATGGTGGTGGTGCTGTTTCCTCACGCTGTTCCTTCCCTGGCCCGGCACGCTTATTTCGAGGCGGCAGTGATTATCATTGCTCTGATAAATTTTGGTTCCGCCCTCGAGATGCGCGCCCGCGGCAAGACCTCAGAGGCTATCAAACGGCTGATCCGGCTGCAGCCCAAAACGGCGCGGGTGGTGCGAAATGGTGAAGAGCTGGATCTGCCGATCGAAGAGATAGGGCTGGATGAGATCCTGCGTGTGCGGCCCGGTGAGCGCATTGCCGTGGATGGGGTCGTCATCGAGGGGCGCTCCAGGGTGGATGAGTCGATGCTGACGGGTGAGCCGCAGCCGGTCGCCAAGCAGGCGGGAGACGAAGTGACCGGTGGGACCATCAACAAGACCGGCACCTTTCTGTTTCGGGCACGTCGTATCGGCCAGGACACGGTACTGGCCCGTATCATCGAGATGGTTCGCCGTGCGCAGTCCAGCAAGCCGGCCATCGGCCGTCTGGCCGATCGGGTGGCCTCGGTGTTCGTTCCGGTGGTACTGATCATTGCGGTGATCACCTTTCTGGCCTGGTACAACTTCGGGCCCGAGCCGTGGGCCAGCCATGCGCTGGTGACCACCATGACGGTGCTGATCATCGCCTGCCCCTGTGCACTGGGTCTGGCCACCCCCATGTCCATCATGGTGGGGGTGGGGAAGGCAGCCGAAAACGGGGTTTTGATCCGAAATGGTGATGCGCTGCAGCAGGCGGGGCGGATCACGACGGTGATACTGGACAAGACAGGAACCGTCACAGAAGGCAGGCCATCGGTGATCGGGCTGCGTCCGGCTCCGGGCTGGGATGAGCGGCGCTTGCTGCAGGTGGCTGCCGCGGTGGAGTCGGGTTCCGAGCATCCACTGGCCCAGGCGATCCTGGCAGCGGCGCAGGAGCAGGGGATCGATATTCCTGCCCTGAGCGATTTTGCAGCCAGAGCAGGACACGGCGTGTCAGGCCTTGTCGCCGGGAAGAGTATCCTGCTGGGGAGCCACAAGTGGATGCACGACAACGGCATTCTTCCCGGCAAAAGGCTGGAGCAGCAAGCAGCTGAGCTGGCTGCAGAGGCAGCAACGCCAATCTATCTGGCGGAAGAGGGCAGGATAGGGGGGCTCATCGCCATAGCCGATCCGATCAAGCACGACTCCCGGGCGGCAGTGGAGCGGTTGCACCAAAACGGACTCAAAGTGGTGCTGCTCACCGGCGACAACCGGCTTACCGCAGCCGCCGTTGCCCGTCGTATCGGGGTGGACGACGTGATATCCAATGTGCTGCCGGAGCAGAAAGAGGGCGAGGTGGTGAGGCTCCAGGCCGCGGGCGAGATAGTCGCCATGGTGGGGGACGGTATCAATGATGCTCCGGCGCTGGCCCGTTCCGATGTGGGGTTTGCCGTAGGCAACGGTACCGACATTGCGATTGAAAGTGCCGACATCACCCTGATGCGCGGATCGCTCCACGGTGTTGCGGATGCCATCGCCATTTCACGTGTGACCGTACGCAACATATGGCAAAATCTGTTCGGTGCCTTTTTCTACAACAGCATCGGCATCCCGCTGGCAGCGGGAGTGCTCTATCCGCTGGCTGGCATCCTGCTGAACCCCATGGTTGCGGGAGCGGCCATGGCCTTCTCCTCCCTCACGGTCGTCAGCAACGCCAACCGGTTGAGGCTGTTCAATCCTCGGGAGGGGAAACGTTGAGTGTATTGCTGGTGAACGGGGCCGGATTGGCGCTGATCATTGCGATTGTATGGTGGTTCTGGCTCACGAAGCCAGGTCGCCACCAGTCGGAGGAGCGCGCCGGCAAAGAGGAGTAAAGATGCCCAGCTTCCCGGAAGAGGCAGAATGGATAAATTCCGCTTTTCTTCGGGTGGGGAGGCCAGGAACCCCTCTTGGACGATCCTCCCAATACGAGTGCCATGCGCGGGGGTACGGGAGAATGGATGATCG
>JALSRO010000315.1 GCA_026984715.1 Chromatiales bacterium
CCAAAGGGTTCGATCTGGCAGTGGATGCCTTGCTGGGCACTGGCCTGAGAGGGAATGTGAGCGGTCCCTGGCGAGAGGCGATCGATGCACTGAATGGGTGTGGCACCCCTGTGGTGGCGCTGGACATTCCATCGGGTCTTGCGGCGGATACGGGCGTGCCTCTGGGTACAGCGATCCGTGCAGCACTGACTGTAACCTTCATTGCCCTCAAGCAGGGGCTGTTTACCGCCGAAGGGCCTGACCATTGTGGAGAGGTCGTGTTGGAGCAGCTGGATGTTCCAGGGTCGCTCTACCGATCTGTTTCGCCTGCAGCCGAGCTGTTGGCTGAAAGGGTTGCATTGTCTCCACGGCGCCGTTGTGCGCACAAGGGGGACTACGGTCACCTTCTGGTGGTTGGAGGGGACTACGGCATGAATGGCGCCGTTCGCCTGGCGGGAGAAGCGGCCTTGCGCACCGGTGCCGGTCTGGTGAGTATCGCCACGCGGCGTTCTCACGCCCCCCTTCTCAACGGCTCTCGGCCAGAGCTGATGTGTCATGGTACGGAGCAGCCCGATGAGCTGCAGCCGCTCCTGGAGCGTGCTACTGCCATCGTGGTTGGCCCCGGTCTCGGACAGCGTCGCTGGGGGCAGGCGATGCTGAACACGGTGTTTGGCAGCGGTCTGCCGCTGGTGGTCGATGCCGACGCGCTCAATCTCCTTGCCAGGGCTCCCCATGTTCGCGGCGACTGGATCCTGACCCCCCATCCCGGTGAGGCAGCGCGTCTGCTGCAGCGGAGTGTCGCCGAGATCCAGCGGGATCGGTTTGCAGCCGTTCATGAGTTGCAGCACCGTTTCGGTGGAATCTCCGTGCTGAAAGGGGCGGGAACGGTGGTGCTGGGGCAGCGTGGTTGCGTGGCCGTCTGTGCAGCGGGCAATCCCGGGATGGCCAGCGGGGGGATGGGGGATGTGTTGAGTGGTGTGATTGGAGCCCTGGTGGCGCAACGGCTGGAGCCGCTGGAGGCAGCGCGCCATGGCGTACTGATACACTCTCTGGCAGCCGATCGGGCTGCTGCCGGAGGTGAGCGCGGCTTGCTGGCAAGCGACCTGATGCCCCATCTGCGCAAGTTGGTCAACTGATATCGATGTCAGTACCGTTTCACATCGAAGATGAAACCGCGATGTTGGCTTTCGGGGCTCAGTTGGCCGAAGTGGTTCGGCCGGGTACCACCATCTTTCTGCGGGGTGATCTGGGAGCGGGAAAGACGACCCTGGTGCGCGGTTTCCTTCGGGCGAAGGGGTTCGGTGGAGCCGTGAAGAGCCCTACCTATACCCTCGTTGAACCCTATATGATTGGCGGGCAGCGCATCTTCCATTTCGACCTCTACCGGCTCTCCGAACCCGAAGAACTCGAATACATGGGAATCCGTGACTATTTCGATGGTCGTTCCATCTGTTTCGTGGAGTGGCCGAAGCGGGGTGCCGGTGTGCTTCCCGCAGCGGATATGGAGATCGACATCCAGCACAGTGACAGCAGTCGTGTACTGTATCTGGCGGGTGCTTCCCTCGCCTCGCCGGATGCTTTCGGCAGCACCGTAATTTAACCGAATTTTATTATTTCTCCCTAAATGCAACCCCTCTGTTGCCGCTAAGATCGATCTGTCCCGGGGATGGGTGAGCGCGCATGGGCCGATTTTGGGATCCTGAATCAGCGGGATTACCACTTGTCGTCTCCATGCTCCTCGTGACCCAGGACGGCGAACCGTTTTGCGGCCGACGGAGGCACTCTCCCGACCGCGTTTGGCTGCGGAGGCTGACAGAAGAGTGAAACCATCCGATTTCAAGGTAGTGATGCTGGTGGACTCCAGTGAGTTGTCACGAATCATGTACAACGCTCTTTCCCGCGACTTCTCCATAGCCAGGGTATTGGTGGAAGAGGATGTCTCCCCTCTGGTGCTGATACGGAAAAGAGTGAAGCGCCTGGGATTGATGCGGACCATCGGTCAGGTGATGTTCGTTGCTTTCAACCGGGTGGTTTCCCGGCTGTCGCGGTGCAGAATAGCAGCGCTGAAGCGGCATTATGAGCTCAGTGATGCCGCCATTCCTGCAGAAAAGGTGGTGATGGTGGAAAGCGTCAACGATGAGGAGAGCATCGCACTTTTGAGGCAGATTGAGCCCGATGCCGTGGTGGTCAACGGAACGCGGATCATTTCAGAGCGTGTCCTGGCAGCGACAAACGCGGTTTTTCTCAATACCCATGTCGGTATCACGCCGAGGTATCGTGGAGTTCATGGTTGCTACTGGGCACTCGTCTGCAACGATCGTTCGAATTGCGGGGTAACCGTGCATCTGGTGGATCGGGGGGTGGATACTGG
>JALSRO010000316.1 GCA_026984715.1 Chromatiales bacterium
TGGATAGCCTGGGGTGGCCTGCTGATGCTCTATCTGCTGAGTATCCCGGCCGTGTCGCTCCCTCTGGTCCGGGGATTGGAAAACCGGTGGCCGGCCCTCTCGAGCCGACAGCTCGACCATCCGTCTGCCCAGGCCATCGTTGTCCTGGCAGGAGGCCGCAAAACCGGCGCCCCGGAATATGGTTCCGATACCGTTTCACATCTCTCCCTCTCCCGGATTCGCTACGCAGCCTGGCTCTATCGGCGCACCCATCTGCCGATCATCACCAGTGGCGGAATCGTGATGTCTTCGGGAAATATATCGGAGGCGGGGCTGATGACCCGGGTACTGGAGGAGGAGTTTGGCATTCCAGTGCTGGAGAGCGAAGAGCACAGCAGGACCACCATGGAGAATGCACTGGAGGTCAGAAAGGTGCTGCAGAAACTGCACCTGAATCAAGTCTATCTGGTCACCCACGCCTTTCACATGCCCCGCGCCGTTGCCTCCTTTGCCGCTGCAGGAGTAGAGGTCATACCCGCCCCAACCGCCTTCACGGGAATCCCGGAAAACGCCCCGATTAGGCTGATGGACTACCTCCCCCAGGGCAGTGCTCTTCAGACGAGCTGCCTGGCCCTGCATGAATACGCGGGAATGGCCTGGTACCGGCTGAAAGGGTTGCCGTCCGGAAGCTCCGCCCCCGAATCCCGGAACCCGGATACCCACAGAAAGGCGGTGACGGAAATTCGCAGCGGGAGCTCATCTCTCTGAGTCGAATCTCTCCAGACGCACCATCAGCCGCTCCAACTGCAGACTCATCTCCTCCACCCTCTGCTCCAGGGCCGTGACACGATCCTCGTCACTGACCAACGCTTCCTCCTCTCCATGCCTCACTTGCGGCATATCCACCTCACCACAGAAAAGATGGACGTAACGTGACTCCCTCCTGCCGGGCTCGCGCGGCAATTTCCTCACCAGCGCGCCCTCTTCTCTCCCTGCAAGATCCTGGAGCACTGCCTCCACCTCCCGCACATCGGCGAAACGGCATAACCTGGCGGTGCGGCTGCGCAGCTCGCCCGGCGTCTGCGGACCACGGAGAAACAATACACAGATGAGCGCCAGTTGCTGCTCACTGAGCTGAAGATCGCTGAACTCCGTATTGGCAAAACGGTGTCGATACCTGACCACGCGGCTGCCGAATCCACTCTTGCCGATCACCAGCCGCTTCTCAATCAATCCATCGACTACCTCCTGCACCGTTTCCTCATCCAGCTCTGTGACCGGATCCCGATTGCTCTTCTGATTACAGGCATTGAGCAGCGCATTCAGCGACAGAGGATATTGATCCGGTGTGGTAATCTCTTTCTCCATCAGGGAACCGAGTACACGGGTTTCGTTGAAAGTCAGATTCAAATCCATACACAATCACCTCGTTCGGCCAACCCGCCAGCCTCTTTTCGTTTGCAGACCGGCCAGCTGAAAAATATGCTATGTTACCAACACCACCCGATCACGAGCCTGCTGGATTGAATACAGATGATACAACCGCTGCATTCGGCAAATTGACACCGGATGAGATCTTCGACGCGGTCGAGAGCATCGGAGTCCATTGCGACGGCCGCTTCCTTGCGTTGAACAGCTACGAAAACCGCGTCTACCAGATCTGGCAGGAGGAAGGCCCTCCCCTGGTGGTCAAATTCTACCGCCCCCATCGCTGGAGTGACGCGGCAATTCTCGAGGAGCACCATTTCACTCTCTCCCTGGCGGCAGAGGAGATTCCGGTCATTTCCCCATGTCGGGACGAAAACGGCGATACGCTGCACCGGCACGGCCCCTACCGCTTCTCTCTCTATGAGTGCCACGGCGGTCGTACTCCCGAATTGGACGACGCCGAACACCTGGAGCAGCTGGGCCGGCTGATCGGTCGCATCCATGCGCTGGGAGCCATCGACGACTACCGCCACCGGCCCAGGCTCGATATCGATAGTCTGGCACTCCTCCCACGCACCTTCCTGCTGGAAAATCAGTTTCTTCCGGACCATCTGGTAGTAGCCTATGAAACGCTTACCGAAGATCTGATCGGCCAGATCCGGGCAATCTTTAAACGCGCCGGCCCGATACGAGAGCTCCGCCTCCACGGGGATTGCCACCCAGGAAACATTCTCTGGACCGACAACGGCCCCCACATCGTGGACTTCGACGATGCCCGCATGGGGCCCCCAATCCAGGATCTATGGATGTTTCTCTCTGGCGATCGGGAGTACATGACAGCACGGCTCGATGAGTTGCTGAAAGGCTACATCCGCTTTTTCGATTTCGACCCGGCTCAGCTGCACCTCATCG
>JALSRO010000317.1 GCA_026984715.1 Chromatiales bacterium
GAGCCCTCCTGAACAGCTCGATATCTGCCGGGCGGGTGATACGATGCGGGTCAACCATTGGCTTCTCCCCGACTGCGCAGGGATTGTGTTTCATGGCACAAGGGTTGTGCTTCATGGCGCAGGGGTTGGTCATGCCGGACGAACGCTGTGTCCCGGCAGTGGTCTCGGTCGAACAGGCCGAAACTCCCGACAACAACAGGGCGACGGCAAGAACTATTAACCCGGCAACAATATATTTCGTATTCAGCCGTGGCGTGCCGGTTCGCAGCAAGGCGGCCCATCGCCGTTGTAGCCACTCTACAGCAAGATGGGGTAACGCAGCCTGCGGGCCGGCACGCCGCGGCCTGTCATTGAATATCATAGGGTTAGGGGCTTCAGGCAGGCACCGGCCCTGCGTTCCAGTGCTTGGCAAGGGAACGACCCTTGCCTGCGCCCTGCGCCTTGTTCCGGCGCCTGCCTGGAGCCCTGAATGCGACATATATTGTTGCCGGGTTAATAAATTGCTGGATCTCGTTTCCATTTTCCTTCTCCCGATAATGTGAATGACAGGCGCCGGCTACCTGCCGCCGCCAAAGTATAGTCGTCGACGAAACAGAAAACTTACAATCAGGAAAACAATCGGCCGAATGGAGAGCAGCTCATGGGAGCCGCCCGGATCGCTTCCGGGAGGGCTATGCCCAGAAGAGAACGGGGGATCATCCTTCTTTCAACCGTTGAGACCACATCTTTCATAGGCAGGCGGGTAACCGCAAAAAAAACCCGCACCAGCAGGTGCGGGTCATTCAACAGCTCCGGATACCGCTCTTACAGCACCGGATCAGGCCGGAGTGAACGGTACAGTTCAGCCGGCACCTCCAGCCCCGGTTCCGGGAAAGCCACCGGAATTGCCGCCGCCGTTTCCATTGCCCCCTGACGAATCCGGCGTACCTGGAGTACCATCGCCAAGGCCGGGGCCTTCCGGCGCAAAGGTAAAGGCGGGTCCGGTAAGGGTCTCTCCTCCAGTGACAACCTCTTCGTGCCGTTCGAAATCGCCACCGTCGCTTCTCTGGTCCCTCACATAGCGCAATACGCCTCCCCAGGTCTCAAATCTGGCGTTGTCCTCACCATCGGGCCAGAGCACCGGCTCGGAAACACCAGGTTCTCCATCTCCATCATCATCGCGGAACAGCACTATCTGATAGTGGGCGCTGGGGTCGGCATTCAGGTAGTCACCGATGGTTGGGGTCAACGAGTAACTGCCGGCGGTCACGCCAGCCACCTCTACCACCGTCCGCTGCCACTGATCGACAAGCAAATCCGGATTGAAGGACTCCTTCATCAGCGCCACCTTCCAGCGAGTGTCGGAGCTGTCGGGTGCAGTGCCTTCGATGGTGAAAGTGGCGTTCATATCCAACGCCTCACCGACGTAGAACTCGGCCCAGCCACAGCTGCCACGGCCGATCTCCCTACCGTTGTCCGTATCGATGAACAGGGCGCACACATTCACGTTGTAGGAGCCCTGCCCAACCTCCATGCGTTCTAGGAGTACCGGCAGGGTGAACGAAGTGCCAAACAGCTTCCGATCCTGCTGCCAGGTGTCGTAGATCGGCTGCCAGTCACATCCATTGTCGTCACAACCGCGATTGAGACCGACATTGAGCGAGTACGCAATCTTGACACCATCGGGAAGCTCTACCCGTGGTTTCTCCCAACTCAGGGTTACTTTGGCCTTGTCTTTGATTCCATCCCCGTCACTGTCCTCATTGAGGGCGAAAGTGGTGTTGCCACCGTCAGCCAGCCACTGTTCCTGCAGGGCATCCCATTCGGCACAGGGTCCCGCCTTGCCTTCGCAGGATTTTGGCCACGCCGGCATGCCATTCGGCGCAGTGAGATGCGGACGCACATCACTCATTCCCACCAGCACCTTCCTGTTGAACTCACGGGAAGCAATCACCGCACCCGCCTGCTTGACATCTACCCTGTAGCTACCAGAGACGAAATCAGAGATGACGTCGGTCTCGGCCAGATTGACTGGGCCACCGTTACCACCCTGCTCATGTTGCGCCTTCGCCCAAGGATCGAGAACAAAACAGCTCTCGAAACCGGGCCCCCGATCACCTTCCGGACCACCATCAGGCCCATCCGCATTTTGTGGGCCCATATCCCCCCCCGGAGGCGGCATACGCAACAGCTCTTCGCTGAGCAAAGCAACCGAGGCCCTCCCACCGTTGCTGGTCGGATAGCTCAACTCCACGGTCAGGTCGCTGCCACCATCGCCCCCCTGTGCACCGTCCTGCCGGGCCAGCTGTGCCAGCTTCGACAGATCGGAGACACAGACATTGGCGCGCAACATATCGACCTCACTGCCACCCATACCATCCGGACCGGAGATCCAGGCCTTGTCCGGCATGATATCCAGCCAGGAGATCTCTACTCCGTCCAGTGCGTCCAGGTTCTGTGGCTCAAAGAAGCCGTACAGCTGCATCAGTCCCGGCTGACCACCCTGGCCATTTGCATATGCGGGGTCGAAGTGCATGGGATCGAAGTTGACAGGATCCTGCATCTCCACCTGGACCGCACCATCTTCACCCACCTCCGTGGTGGCCAGACCATCGACATCCTTGCCCGCCTGCTTCAGTTTGTCCGCCATATAGACATCGGTAACGAAAATGGTAAAGGCAATCGCCTGTGGAACATTCAGTTCATCAGTCGATGTGATTACCTTTCCCTTCCACTCTGTCGCAGGGAAGAGTGCCGGAATAACCGACGGAATTTCCCGGAGCGCCTTCTTCTCTTCCTTGGTCATTGTGCCGCTGGCCTTCTTCTCCATCAGGGCGTAGATATCAGAAAGCTTGCTCTGGAATGATTCCATGGCACCTGTTTTGGTGGTACCCAACGCATTCAGATCTGCTGCCAGGCGGGGATCGATCTTCAGTCCCGCCTTGATTCCCTCGAAGAGAGTGCCGATCGCCATCATCCTGTTTTCGATGAAGCGAGTGGCAAAGAAATCGCCGATGAACGCAGGAACATCTCCATCCCCCAGCATCTCCTTGAATACCCGCTCTATCAGCTTGCGCTTGCCGGCATCGCTGGAGGAGTCGATCTGCTCCAGTTCCCTGACCTTGATCTCCGCCTTGACGGCATCCACCTCGCTGGCGACGGTTTCATCCGACAACAGATTGCCCGCAGCCGATTCCAGCTGTTCGTTGGCACCATAGTTCACGCTCTTCTCCGACTTGAGCCGGGCCACATCGGTAATATAAGCGCCGGTGGCATCCCTGGGCGCCTCGACAACCATCGAAGGCACTTGGACCGCGCCACTTCGAACCAGTGTAACCACCGCCTGTTTCACCGACTTGATGATGTCATCCACCACCTCCGGCGCGATATCCTTGCCCTCGGTAGCGGTCAGGATGGCATTGATGATTGTATCCACCACTACCGTCGATTCAGGCGAGACAACTCCATCTTCAACTTTCGGTGTACCTTTGGGAACCTCGATATTGACCTTCATCTCGAGTGCCTTGTTCCCTTCCAACAGGCGCAGATACTTGATCACATACTGCTTTCCATCCGCCACATCGGGGCAACTGTATTTCGGATTTCCACTCTCATCGGTCTGATCATCGAAGGAACAGTCGATACCGGTATCCTGCAGCTCACCATCCGGACCGACCACATACAGTTTCACGATTGCATTGCCGGTTGTGGCGAGAGCGTTGCGGCTGGCCGCAGACATCTGCATGGTAGTACCATCTACAACATTGGCATCAGAACCATTGAGCGCAGAGAGCGCAATAACACCAGAGATGAATGAACTTCCGGAATAGGGATTGGCAGTTCCGGTATCGGGATTGCCGTTGTCGGCGACCGGATCATCCGCGCTGCTGGACGATCCGCCACATCCAGCCAGCAACAGTGAAGACGATACCAACGCGGCCAGCAGTTTCAACTTGGGACTATTCAATTTTCACTCTCCTCTCAGAATTGTCGGAACGGTAACAAAGCAGCATTTCACCAACACATCGGCGAGGGAAGGTGGCTTCTTTACCCCAAATATGCAAAAAAACTTATGGACTATTTCCAAACCGGAGAGAGCATCTCCATAACCAAGCGTATTATCGAGAGAAATTCACGGAACGGGCAACAGCACGAAGATTGGGCAAAGAATGACAGAAGAGCCCATTCAGCCGTGGGAAAGCACTCCCGAATACTGGTGGCTAGGCAGAGCCCTATACCGGGCCGAGATATTTCAGATGGGAACCACAGCCGCTGCGACAGTCCGACGCACCAAAACCAGGAACCGGAATCTCTCCCACTGACGCCTGGTTCAGCCGGCATTCGGGAAGGATGGAGCGCTCCACGCGAACCACCCTCGCCGCAGGATGATGGAGCAGGTAGTCGATATGCCAGCGCAACCTCTTGTTGTCGCTACAGTGACGGCGGATACGGGCCTCGATGTTGCGTCTGGCACTGCCGGTATAAAGATACTCCCCCGCGGAAAAACGGTGACGCCCGAGAGCCCCCACCCGGATCACCGCATTACGGGAGAGAGTGATATATAGCTGGTAGCTACACGGCTCTGCCATACCCGAACGTCACACGAGCCGCCCGTTCTCCAGGGAGAGCACCCGGTCCATGCGCCCGGCGAGCTGCATGTCGTGGGTGACCACTACAAAGCTGGTGCCCAGCTCGCAGTTCAACTGCACCATCAGTTCATAGACTTGCGCGGCCGTCCGATTGTCCAGGTTACCGGTGGGCTCATCGGCCAGAATGCAGTGGGGATCGGTAACCAGTGCCCGCGCGACTGCAGCGCGCTGCCGCTCTCCCCCGGAGAGCTCTCCAGGGCGATGCCGCAGCCTCTCCTGCAGTCCAACCCGGGCGAGCATGGCAGCAGCCCGCTCCCGGGCCTGCTGTGTAGCCACCCCCCGGATCAGCAACGGCATGGCAACATTCTCCAGGGCGCTGAACTCCGCCAGCAGATGGTGGAACTGATAGACGAATCCCAGGGCTCGATTGCGCAGCCGCCCCCGCCGGGCGTCGCCAAGGCGGGACATATCCTCGCCATCGATCCAGATCTCTCCGGCGGTCGGCGTGTCCAGGCCACCGAGCAGATGCAGCAGTGTGCTCTTTCCCGACCCGGAGGCGCCGATTATGGCGATGCGCTCCCCGCGGGCGACGGCAAAATTCACCTCTCGCAACACCTCCACTGTCAGCCCCCCCTCATGGAAGGTCTTGGAGAGATTACGGCACTCCAGCACGCTACTCATAGCGCAGTGCCTCCGCAGGCTGGACACGGGAAGCACGCCAGGCGGGATAGATAGTGGCAAGCATGCTCAGTACGAAAGCGAGAGTGGCGATGGTGGTCACCTCGCTCCAGCGCAGCTCGGAGGGGAGCTCGCTGATATAGTAGACGCTGGCGGGCAGGAAATGGATTCCAAAGGTGCTCTCTATCGCCGGCACGATGGTATCGATGTTCAGCGCCAGGGATACGCCCCCCAGGATCCCCAGCAGGGTCCCTACCATCCCGATTACCACCCCCTGGATGATGAAGATTCCCATGATACTGGCTGGCGACGCACCAAGGGTTCGCAGAATGGCGATATCTCCCTGCTTGTCGGTCACCACCATCACCAGAGTGGAGATGATGTTGAATGCCGCCACCGCCACGATCAGCAGCAGGATGATGAACATGGCGGTCTTTTCGATCTTCAGGGCACGGAAGTAGTTGGTGTGGCTGCGGGTCCAGTCACTCACCCAGTAACGCTCCCCCAGCCGATCCTGCAGATCCGCTGCAACCTCCGGTGCGAGAAACATGTCGTCCAGCTTGAGGCGCACCCCGCTGACGCTCTCATCGAAGCGGTAGAGCCTTGCCGCGTCACGCATGTGGACAAGCACCAGGGCGCTGTCGTACTGGAACATCCCCACCTCGAACACACCCGCAACGGTAAACCGTTTCAGGCGAGGCAGAATACCGGCCGGAGAGACGTTGGTACTGGGTGTTATCAAGGTAACCTTGTCACCGACACTCACCCCCAGGGTAGTAGCCAGCTCGCTACCGAGGATGATGTTGAAGCTCCCTGGCTGCAGTACATCGAGGCTCCCCGCCACCATCTTGCTGCCCACCACCGAAACCTGTGGCTCCTGGCTGGGTAGCAGGCCGCGCACCATGGTGCCCTGTACCCGGTCGCCCGCCGTTACCATCCCTTCCGCATGAATATATGGAGCGGCCCCCAGAACATGGGGAAAATCACGGCTCTTCTCCAGAACCTCCGGCCAGTTACGCAGGCGACCGTCCAGACCACTGACCGTGACGTGGGCCGCCATTCCCAGGATGCGTTCCCGCACCTCGTTCTGGAAGCCGTTCATTACGGACAGAACGGTTATCAGGGCCGTAACACCAAGGGCGATACCCAGCATCGAGATCAGGGAGATGAATGAAATAAAATGGTTGCGGCGTTTGGCTCGCGTGTAGCGCAGCCCGATATAGAGTTCCAACGGCTTAAACATAGGGCGCAATTAAACCATATTTGAGGTCTGGCCGGTAATCTTCCCGCCAGAATTCACCGATTTGCATCGCCCAGGCGCCTCTCTCACTTCTTCTTTGCTCTCTGCGCAATACAGCGCTTACGCTCGCAGGTAAACGACCACCATGGAGAGGCCTCTCCTCCCTCCATGAAGTGGACTGCGGAGATGAACACATCGAGAACACACGGGTCATGCCGGCGCCCTGTTCTCCTGCATAGTTCCTCATAGAGCTGCAGTGGATCCTTCCCGATCAGCTCCCGGGGATGCATGATTCCGAGCAGATGCAGATCACGCGCCATCGCCGGCCCGATATTGGGAAGCTCCTCCAGCGCAGCAACCGTTTCTCTCTCCGGGCTCTTCAAGATGTTCCGACCCATCAGCCAGCCCTCTTCTTCAACGAGATCTCTTTGCGCCTTTTGCCACTGAGGAACTTGCGCATCCTCTTTTTGTCTTTGTGCCTCGCCTTGCCCTTCAGCCTGCTCGCTTTGGCTGGCGCCCGGCCAACCTCTCCGAGAATGCCGATATTCAGTTTCCGGTTGCATACCCAGACCTTTTTCAGATGGGTGAAGATCTCTTTTGGCATCCCTTCCGGAAGATCGACCGTACTGTAGCTGTCATGGAGTTTTATATGACCGATATGCTGGCTGTCCACGCCCGCTTCGTTGGCGATGGCTCCCACAATGTTTTTTGGCTGGACGCCATGCTCCCGACCCACATCGATACGGTAGCGAACCATTCCCTTCGCAACCGCTGATGATGAGCGTGATGGTGGCCGTTCCCGATCCCGCTGCCGCCCTCTGGCTTCACCCTGCCGGGGCGGGACGCGGCGCGGCTCCCTGCTCTCCCTGCTGTTACTCTGCCGGGGGCTCGCTTTTTCCTTTACCACCAACGGCCGCTCGCGCTGCACCAGCCAGGCCAGGGCTGCGGCGATTTCACTGATCCCGGTATTGTGCTCGTTCTGGTACTGCTCGATCAGCTGCTCGAAATAGTCCAGCTCCTGGCTCTCGATGGTCTCGGTGACAAGCTCCTTGAACTGCGCCACGCGGCGATTGGCCACATCCTCCCGCGTGGGAAGTTGCATCGGTTTGATCACCTGTCGGGTGGCCTTCTCGATCGCCCGCAACATCCGCTTCTCGCGCGGCGCAACAAACAGAATCGCCTTGCCCTGCCGCCCGGCCCGTCCGGTGCGGCCGATGCGGTGCACATAGGCCTCGGTATCGTAGGGGATGTCGTAGTTGACCACATGGCTGACCCGTTCCACATCGATACCGCGTGCCGCCACGTCGGTGGCAACCACGATATCCAGACTCTTTCTCTTCAGGCGATCAATGGTTTTTTCCCGCAACGCCTGGTTCATGTCACCGTTCAACGGGCCGCTGGAGTAACCACGCGCCTCCAGTTTCTCCGCCAGCTCCACGGTGGAGTTTTTGGTGCGCACAAAGATGATCATGGCGTCGAAGGTTTCCACTTCCAGAATACGGGTCAGGGCATCCAGTTTATGAGTTCCGGTCACCTGCCAGTAATACTGGGTGATGGTATCCACCGTGGTGGTTCTGGTTTTTATCTTTATCTCTACCGGATCATGCAGGTGACGCTGGGCGATACGGCGAATAGCTGTGGGCATGGTGGCAGAGAACAGGGCAATCTGCCGCTTCTCCGGAGCCTGTTCCAGAATCCACTCTACGTCGTCGATGAAACCCATCTTGAGCATCTCGTCCGCCTCATCCAGCACCAGCGAGATGAGATTGTCGAGCCGGAGACTCTTGCGGCGCAGATGGTCCATCACCCGGCCGGGGGTTCCCACCACCACCTGAACACCCCGTTTGAGCTGGCGCAGCTGGGTGCCCATATCCTGCCCGCCATAGATGGGCAGAATATGAAAATCCTTCAGATGGCGGGCGTAGCCCTGAAATGCCTCGGCAACCTGAATAGCCAGCTCCCGGGTGGGCGCCAGCACCAGCACCTGGGGCTGCTTGAGGGAGACATCCAGCCGGGTCAGCAGCGGCAGGGCAAACGCCGCCGTCTTGCCGGTTCCCGTCTGGGCCTGCCCCACCAGATCCCGCCCCTCCACCAGCGGAGGAATACTCTCCGCCTGGATGGGCGACGGCGCTTCATAACCCGCCTCCTCAACTGCTTTCAGGATCGCCGGGGCAAGCCCCATCTGCTGGAAAAGGGGGCGCGGCACTCTGTTTGATGACATGAAACAATCTCTGTGGGGGGCCTTGCGGAACAGTGCGAGTCGAAAAATGCAGATACAGGGCCGGAAAACCGACGATTATACCTCAACCAAAAAACAATTGCCTGATACTGCCCTCCCTCCGGCAAGTTTCACCGCGACCGAAGAGAGTGGGGGACTGATGCTGGCTTTTGAACCGCGGGAAAGCGGTATCATGCAACGCCCACCCCCCCACGATCCGCGCCAGCCGATACTCTCCCACCGCCTGCTACTGCGCATCGCTGTAGTGGGTACACTACTCCTGGCCGGCTCCTTCGGCCTGTTCAACTGGGCGCTGGCGGATGGCGCCAGTGAAGCGGAGGCCAGAACCATTGCGGTAAACGTGTTTGTGTGCAGCGAGCTGTTCTATCTGTTCAACTGCCGCTCCCTGATCCGCTCCATGTTTTCCCTGGGGATTTTCAGCAATCGCTGGCTGATATGCGGCATCGTAACCATGACAGGGCTGCAACTTCTGTTCACCTATTCCCCTTTCATGAACGGAATCTTCTACAGCGCCCCTACCTCCCCCTCCGGCTGGCTTCCAATCGTGGCGGTTGGTGCAGTTATCTACATCGTGGTAGGCTTCGAGAAGCGGCTGCAGAACAACGGTCTGCAACCCGGCCGGTAACAGGGACTATACTTGACTATTACGGGAGCAATGGAGGAGCAATGACTATGCAACCCTATTCCAGTTACAGATGGTTCGCGGTGCTGCTGCTGACAATCGGCAGTGGCTTTTCGTCCATACTGTTTGCGGGAGACTCCCCACCGCCTGACGGCAAGAGTATCTACAATCGCTTCTGCATCTACTGCCATGGTGAAAAGGGGGAGGGGGATGGCCCTGCCGGCGCACTCTCCGGCGTGGCCACGGGGGATCTCTCCAACAAGGCCTATATGTCGCAACTGTCCGATCAGGAGCTCCACGACCGGATCGCCTGGGGGGAGGAGAAGTATCCATACCTGCAGATGCCCGGCTGGCGCAACAGCCTCAGTGATGAGGAGATCCATGCAGTAATGAAATATGTCCGCACCCTGGCTGTGGACAAGGGGCCGCTCACCACTCCATCGCCAAAGGAACGGGAAGAGAGGTTCCGCAAGGATCCACTGGAGCGGGGCCGGATCTACTACCTCCACTACTGCTCCGGCTGCCATGGTAAATCCGGACACGGCGACGGGGAGTTCGCGAAGACACTCCCCGACCGACCCGCCGCGCTGAGTAATCCCGCCATAGCAGCCACGATTACGGTACAGAGCATCAACGACTATCTCACTGCGCGCAAGCAGAGCAAAAAGGTCCGCAACATGCCGATCTTCGAGGATGACTTCAGCGACAAGGTGGACGAGATCGTTCTGTATATCAAAACACTGGCAAAAAAAGAGGGTAATTCAAAACCGTAGGCGTTCCCGCCGCTATGAGTTGATGGTATCCTTCGGGCTTTGCTTGTGGATACCATACCTTAGGGGGGGTTATGACCAAGAGACCAATTCTGGTTACCGGTGGCGCCGGCTACATCGGCAGCCACGTCGTCCGTCAGCTGGGAGAGGCGGGCGAGCAGATCATCGTGCTGGATAACCTATGTACCGGCTTTGCCGATTCGGTACTCTACGGCGAGCTGGTGGTGGGTGATTCGGGTGATCGGGAACTGGTCGGGCGCCTGCTGACGGAGCACCAGATCGATACAGTAATGCACTTTGCCGCTCATCTGGTGGTGCCCGAATCGGTAGAGAAACCGCTCAAGTACTACGGCAACAACACCTGCAACACCCGCAACCTGCTACAGTGCTGTGAGGAGGCCGGTGTCAAGAACTTCATCTTCTCCTCAACCGCAGCCACCTATGGTATCCCGGAGGGAGGCATAGCCACCGAGGAGACCACCACCGCCCCAATCAATCCCTACGGGACATCCAAGCTGATGTCGGAATGGATGCTGCGTGATCTCTCTGCAGTCAGCGATCTGAAGCATGTCATCCTGCGCTATTTCAATGTAGCCGGTTCCGATCCCGGAGGGCGTATCGGGCAACGCACCCCGAACGCGACCCTGCTGGTCAAGGTGGCCTGCGAGGCCGCAACCGGGAAGCGGGATTGCGTCAAGATCTTTGGCACTGACTACT
>JALSRO010000318.1 GCA_026984715.1 Chromatiales bacterium
CGGTGCCGCGGAACTGGGCAAGACCGCCTCTCTACTGGCGCGTGGCGAGGGGCTTACCGCCCACGCCCGTTCGGCAGAGTATCGCTGCAAATAGATGGGGCGGGGCATCGAACGCTGGGTGCGCCCAGGGATCCGGCAGCTTTCCGCATACGCCGTACCGGATGCAACCGGGCTGGTGAAGCTCGACGCCATGGAGAACCCCTACCATTGGCCGGAACCGCTGGTCGAGCAGTGGCTCGCCACACTGCGGGATGTTCACCTCAACCGCTACCCCGATCCGAGTGCCCGGCAGCTCGCCGATACCCTGCGCAAGGTGATGGGCGTGCCAGACTCCGCTGGTCTGCTGCTGGGCAACGGCTCTGATGAGCTGATCCAGATTATTGCATTGACCCTGGCCGGGCCGTCGCGCCTGATCGTTGCCCCGGAACCCGGTTTTGTCATGTACAGAATGATTGCAACCTTTGCCGGGATGGAGTACCTGGGCGTCCCGCTGAAAGAGGATTTCAGCCTGGATCTGCCTGCCATGCTGGAGGTCATCGGGCAGCATCAGCCAGCGGTGATCTTTCTTGCCTACCCCAACAATCCTACCGGCAACCTGTTCGATGAACAGGAGATCTGCCGCATTGTCGAAGCAAGTCCCGGGCTTGTGGTGGTGGATGAGGCCTACCACGCCTTTGCCGAAGCGAGTTTCATGGAGCGCCTGCCCGAGTATGACAACCTGCTGGTGATGCGCACCGTTTCAAAACTGGGACTGGCCGGATTGCGCCTTGGCCTGCTGGCCGGCGCGCCAGCGTGGATCAGAGAATTTGACAAGGTAAGGCTGCCCTACAACATCAATACACTCACTCAGGCCAGTGCTGATTTTGCCCTGCAACACCATGAGGTGCTGGATGCACAGACGGCCCGGATCCGGGCTGATCGCGAGAAACTCATGAATGATTTGTGCTCGATATCCGGGATTACCGTTTACCCCAGCCGGGCGAACTTCATTCTGTTTCGGGTTGGGAGGGGAAGAGGGCAGCAGGTGTTCGATGGTCTGCTCGAGCGGCGGATACTGGTCAAATATCTGGGTGCCGGTCAGGGTGTTTTGCGCGATTGCCTGCGGGTCACCGTTGGAACGCCGCAGGAGAACCGTGCTTTCCTGGATGCGCTGGAAGAGGTGGCGGTCAAAACCGGATCATGACCCCAATGGCGGCGCCAACCCCGTTTGCCGCCATGTCCCCCCAGTCGAACTCATCGTCCGTCAACTCCTTGGCGACTCCCACCAGCAGTGTCGAGGCGAATGCAGCTGCTCTGGCCTGAGCGGTGCTGAGGGTGGTGTTCTTGCGGTAGAAATCGTAGGCAGCGATTCCGATGACAAGGGAAAACGAGGTGTGCAGCACCTTGTCTCTGGGGATAGCTGGCTCTGCTTGGCAGCTCTTGCCGGGAACCGTGAGACTTGCCAGCAACAGCAGCACGGAGAGAAACAGCGTATTGGCATGGGTCATGGCGCGGCGCTTGCGGGAGTGATTCTGGTCATTTTTCCAGGCATGGTAGCGGCGGTGGTTCCATTTTTCAACAGAGATGCATGAAGTTCCCATGACTGGAGAGAGCCGGCGGCTGTAAGAGCCCCTATGGAACCGAAGGGCGAGGGGGTATAATCAACGGAGGGTTTTCTTTGACGGGGATGAACTATGCCACTGGTGGAATGGACCGATGAACTGGCTGTGGGGGTACCGGCCATCGACGAGGCGCATCACGAGTTCGTTGAAATTCTCAACTCGCTGCCTGCTGCGTCCGACGACGAATTTCGCAAACTGTTTTCCAGGCTGGCGGCGCACAGTCGTGAGCATTTTGCGGAAGAGGAGGCACTTATGGAGCGCAGCTCATTTCCGGTTATCGAGATCCACAAGGCGGAGCACCAGCGGGTTCTCTCCGAGCTCGAGCATATTCAGGAACGGATGGAGAAGGGGGAGATGGAGTTGGCCCGTGAATATGTGCGTGAGCAGCTGTCGGCGTGGTTCGTGCTACATCGCAATACGATGGACTATGTGACTGCCGCCCATATCCAGCGGACACTGGGATAGCGGGGGCGTCTGCCGCTGTGTTTGGAACCGGAGTCGTTTTCCCGGTGGCAACCTCCTTTCAACCTCTCCCCTGCGTCACAACGAGCGGTAGGGGGGGCAGTTGGAGATTCGTGTGGTACCCGGTCGGGGCTTCGCACCTCCGCTCCCTGGGGATGAAAGCCATCCTCCGGGCCGGGCAGGGATCGCCGTGCGTGTCGTGGTGAGCGATGTCCAACGCTGTTTCGTCCCAGTCTGGATGTGGTGGCCGGCCCGTGGATGAGTGGAGCATCCATCACGCACGTGCACTATACAACATTCGCTATTGGAGCGGCGGTTATTTCGATATAGATGAGGGTGGGCATCTTCGGGTCTGTCCGGGGCGTGGTGCGGTCGGTATCGACCTGCACTCCCTGGCCATCGAACTGGAAAAGATGGATCTCTCCCCGCCGGTTCTGGTCCGGTTCGGTGATATTCTGCGGGATCGTGTCGACACTCTTCATGCGGCCTTTGAACGGGCCATAGAGGCCGAGGGTTTCAACGCCGGCTTCAGTACACTCTATCCCATCAAGGTAAACCAGCAGCGCCGAGTGCTGGAGCAGATCCTCTCTGTCCGCAACCGGGAGATCGGCCTCGAGGCGGGCAGCAAGCCGGAGTTGATGGTGGTTCTGGCCGCATCTCCTCCGGGAGGGGTGGTGGTCTGCAACGGATACAAGGATCGCGAATATATCCGCCTGGCGCTGATTGGAAACCGTATGGGGTTGCGTGTCTATCTCGTTATCGAAAAGCTTTCCGAGCTGGCGCTGGTGTTCGAGGAGTCCGAGGAACTGGGTATCGAGCCGCTGCTCGGGGTGCGTGTGCGACTGGCATCCATCGGTGCAGGAAAGTGGCAGAACAGCGGTGGCGAGAAGTCCAAGTTCGGTCTGTCGGCTACCCATCTGTTGCAGTTGGTGGAGCAGCTGCACAATAGCGCCAGGATGCACACCCTTCAACTGATGCACTTCCATCTGGGTTCCCAGATCCCCAACATTCATGACATCCAGTGTGGTCTCGAGGAGGGAGCCCGCTGTTACGCGGAGTTGCGCCGTCTGGGGGCGCCCGTCGGTATCGTGGATGTGGGTGGTGGACTGGGTGTGGACTATGAGGGTAGCCGGACACGAAACTTCTGCTCCATGAACTACACGGTTCAGGAGTATGCCAACAACGTGGTACATGCCTTGTGCCAGGTCTGTGACGAGCAGAATCTTCCCCATCCCCACATCATGACCGAGTCGGGTCGCGCCATGACCGCGCATCATGCCGTGTTGATTGTGGATGTGACGGAGGTGGAGCAGGTTCCGGATGGGGATGGCGTCGCCCTGCCGGATGACGATCGCCGGCAGCCTGCGGTAGTAGCGTCACTGGCGAATGCGCTCGCCAGCCTCGGGGGGAGTGGGGAGGGAGAGCGCTCCCTGCTGGAGTTCTGGCACGAGGCGCAGCATGGCCTGCTCGAGGCGCAGTCGCTCTTTACTCATGGCCTGCTCACCCTCGAACAACGTTCGGTCGTGGAGCGGCTCTACTTTGCCATCTGTTGGCGTATTCACGCCCGTTTGAACAGCAGCTCGCGGGCCCACCGGGATGTGCTGGATGAGTTGAACGAGAAACTGGCGGACAAATATTTCTGCAACTTCTCTCTGTTTCAGTCATTACCAGATGTGTGGGCCATCGATCAGGTATTCCCGATCATGCCTCTGCACCGCCTCGATGAGTTCCCCTCCCGGAGGGGGGTGTTGCGCGATATAACCTGTGACTCTGATGGGCGTATCGACAGCTATGTGGAAGGTGGCGGCCTGGAGAGTAGCCTGCCATTACATGCACCACGGGCGGATGAACGGTATCTGCTGGGGGTGTTTCTGGTTGGAGCCTATCAGGAGATCCTGGGGGATCGGCACAACCTCTTCGGTACTACCAACACCGTCAATGTGGAGTTGGCGGAGGAGGGTGGATACCGTCTGGTGGATGCGGTGCAGGGGGAGAGCGTCGAGGAGGTGCTCCATGCGGTCACCTTCAGCCCCGCCCAACTGTTGGAAGGTTATCGCAGCAAACTCGCCACATCGGGGGAGGCGAATGCCGACCGCTATCTGAATGAGCTGGTCAAGGGGCTGTCCGGTTATACCTATCTGGAGAAGTAGGCTAGAGTCTCCTGTCAACGGATGTGATAGCGGATTCCGGCGGAGATTCGGGTGAGATCCAGCTGCCCCAGCACGCTCGTTGCTTCCACCAGATAGCTCAGGGAGCGACTGGAGTGGATGGTGGCGCCAATGGCGAACCCGATTGCTGCGCCGCGATTCGCCTTTTCCTGCTCGAGCTTGCTGTACTGATACAGAATTCCCGCCTTGCCGTGCAGGGCGAACCGTTTGTCGATCAGCTGTCGGTAGACGCCCCAGCCACCCACTTGGGTGTAGGACAGTTTCGCCCCTTGCCGTTTGGGGCTTACGATGGTTGTGGAGATCTCGCCTTCGAGGAAGATGCTTCTCCGCTCGGGTACCGGTATCCCTCCGGCGACCGCTACCACGAGGCCGCTGCCGGATTGCTCGGGTTTGGTGATTGCGAGCTGGGCATCGATATAGCCGGGTTCGGCGGCACCGCTGCAGGTGGCGATCAGCAGACCGCTTGCGAGCAGGGTTTGTTTCCAGGCGGACATGGGTTACTCCTTGAGTTTGAGCAGGATGGCGTCGAATTCACTTTGGTGCAGGCGGTTGCGGATCTCTGCGATGCGGACAGAGTTGCGATAGGGACCGATGCGGACGCGATACCAGTTGCTGCCGTCAATATTCACCGTCTGAATGTGGGGTTCGAAACCGAGCATGGCTATTCTGGCCCGAAGTCGGTCGGCATCACTCCGGTTGCGAAAAGAGCCAAGCTGTAGCATGTAGCTGCCCGGGGTCGCGGGGGACGGCGAAGAGGCGGCGTTGTGGCCGGCGTCGTGTGGTGGTGCCGGTGCTTTTGAAGTGGTTCGACGCTCAGGTTCGGGAACCGGGATCTCCATCTCCGGCAGGATGGTGTAGAAGTCGAAACGGGGTTTGGAGCTCTTTTCGGCAACAGCAGGCTTTGCCTGCTGTTGCGCATGTGTGGTCCCGGTTTTGGCCTGTTTCGGGATCGGCGGCAACTGTGGCTCGGTATCCTGCTGTCCCTGCAGGTAGACCAGAAAGGCAACGAACAGACCTGCCACCAGCCCGGCGAGCAGCCATGCCCAGCCAGGGGCGCCCTGCCTGGGATGTTTGCGCTCGCGTTGTTTCTTCCCGGTACTCATGCCGTTACATGCTCCCCGGTGCCGAAACGCCCAGGATGCCGAGTCCGTTGGCTATCACCTGGCGTACTGCCAGAATCAGGGAAAGCCGTGCATCCCGCAACCCGACGCTGTCCACAAGGAATTGATGTGCGTTGTAGTAGGTATGAAAGTCGGTGGCCAGCTCCCGAAGGTAGTGGGTCAGCAGATGGGGTTCGTGATTGATGGCGGCGCTCTCCAGAAGCTCCGGATAGCGTGACAGCCTGCGTAGCAGTGTCTGTTCATGAGTTTCGGTGAGCAGGTGCAGATGGTCTGTTCCGGCTGCCTGATCATAGCTGAGCTGTTTTTCCTCCAGCTGGCGCATGACGCTGCATATCCGGGCATGGGCATACTGTACATAGTAGACCGGATTGTCGTTGCTCTGGGATTTGGCCAGCTCCAGATCGAAGTCCATGTGCTGTTCACACTTGCGCATTACGTAGAAGAAACGGGCGGCATCGTTGCCCACCTCCTCTCGCAGCTCCCGCAGGGTGACGAATGAGCCGGAGCGGGTGGACATCTGTACCCGCTTGCCTTTGCGGTAGAGATTGGCAAACTGTACCAGTAGCACATCCAGTTTGGTGGTGTCGTATCCCAGGGCGCTCAGGGCGGCGCGGATACGGGGAACATAGCCGTGGTGATCGGCCCCCCAGATATCGATGATTCGTTCATAGCCGCGTTCCATCTTGTCTGCATGATAGGCGATATCGGAAGCAAAATAGGTGGGCTGGCCGTTTTCCCGTACCACCACACGGTCTTTCTCGTCCCCGAACGCGGAGGAGCGGAACCAGATGGCCCCCTCCCTCTCGTAGAGATGACCGCTGCTGCGCAGCCGTTCGACAATCTGCTGAACCTTGCCGGAGGTGGTCAGGGAGCGTTCCGAGAACCACTCTTCGTAGACAACCCCAAACTGCTCCAGATCGTTGCGGATATCGCCGATGATCTGCCGAAGAGCGGTCTGGAGCACTGTTTCATAGGCGCTCTTCCCCAGTAACTCCTGGCTGCGTGAGATGAGGGCATCGATATGCTCCTCCTTATCCCCCCCTTCTGGCTCGTCGGGTGGTATGGCATCGAACAGGGTCGCCGCATCCCTGCGTAGATGTTCGCCGTGTTGCTGGCCGAGTCGTTCGGCAATGGCATGGATATAGTCGCCCCGGTAGCCGTTGCTGGGGAACGGGATCGGTTCGCCGCAACTTTCCAGATAACGCAGCCATACGCTTGTGGCAAGAATATCCATCTGCCGCCCAGCATCGTTGACGTAGTACTCCCGATGTACCTGGAAGCCTGCCGTTGCCAGCAGATCGGCGACCGCTGCGCCGTAGGCTGCTCCACGGCCGTGTCCCACATGTAGTGGGCCGGTGGGATTTGCCGATACGAACTCCACCTGCACTTTCTTTCCGTTGCCGATGGTGGAGTGGCCATACGCTTCACCGGCCTCGAGGATCTCGCGAACCGTATTCTGGAATGCGGCGGCTGTCATGAAAAAGTTGATGAATCCGGGACCGGCAATCTCCACCTTTTCCACCAGGCTGGAGGAGGGGAGCGCCGCAACCAGCTCCTCCGCCAGTTGGCGGGGGTTGCGGCGTGCAGCTTTTGCCAGCACCAGGGCGATGTTGCAGGCGAAGTCACCGTGGCTGGTATCGCGGCTGTTCTCTATCTGGATGTTTTCGGTGACTGGCAAGCCGCTACCTTGCAGGGCGTTCAGCGCTGTGCCGATCAGTTGTTGCAGGTGGTGTTTCATGCTTAGTGAAGTCTGAATGGTCGAAACAACTATTATCCATGGTCGGAGAGGACAACTCAATCGTTTGCCACTCCTATCCAGCGGTAGGGAGTTCAACGGATTTCATCTCTTCCCGAAGTTGCTGATCGCAGCGTTCGAGGCAAGGGAAGGGGAATGGCCTTGGGGAAGTGGCGAGCCAGGCCGGCGGGCAGGGTAGGCGCATTCATGTCTCCTGGCGGGGCGGAAGCCTGGTGGCGGGTTCAGAACAGATCGACGGGATCCACATCCAGATACCAGCGCACCCTGCGTCTCTCTCTGAGGGTCTCCAGGCGGGGTATCCAGCGGTCGAGCAACTGCTGCAGGGCGGGGCGGCTTCCGGAGTGGAGTAACAAGTGTGCACGATAGCGCCCGGCCCGTCTCTCCATCGGAGCTGGCACTGGTCCCCAGGCAACCACTTCATCGGGAGCCAGCTCCCGGAAGGCGTGTTCCGCCTGTTCCAGAAAGGCCATGGGCCTTCGCGCATCCACCGATTCTGCCCGCAGCAGCGCGATCGAGCTGTAGGGCGGCAGCTCGGCTTCCCGGCGCTCCTCGAGAATGGTCTGGGCAAACTGGCGGTAGCCACGGGTTACCAGCTGTTGCAGCAGGGGGTGTTCCGGATGGTGGGTCTGGATCACTACCAGACCGGGTTTCTCCGCCCGGCCGGCGCGTCCTGCAACCTGTACGATTAGCTGGCTCATGCGCTCGCTGGCGCGAAAGTCTGCGCTGAACAGTCCCTGGTCAGTGTCGAGAATCCCCACCAGGGTGACGTTCGGAAAATGGTGTCCTTTCGCCAACATCTGTGTGCCGATGAGAATCTGTGTGTGACCGCTGTGGATCTCTTTCAGGAGCCTCTGCAGGCTGCCCTTGCGCCGGGTGCTGTCGCGATCAAGCCGGGCGATTCCGGTGTCCGGAAAGTGTTGTTGCAACGCTTTCTCTATGCGCTCGGTGCCTGCTCCCAGAGTGCGCAGGTCGACACTACCGCACTCCGGACAGTGGAGGTCCACGGGCCGTTCCGCTCCACAGTGATGGCAACGCAGGCGGCGCTCATATTGGTGCAGGGTAAGGTGAGTATCACAGCGATTGCAGCGCCTGCTCCAGCCACACTCATGGCACAGCAGTGTCGGGGCGTAACCACGTCGGTTGAGGAACAGCAGGATCTGGCCACCTGCTTGCAGGTGCTCTCCGATGATCTCCAGGAGGCCGGCCGACAACCCTTCCTGCAATGACTGGTGGCGCATATCCAGTAGCTGGAAGCGGGGTGGCCGGGCATCTCCTGCCCGTTGCGAAAGTGTCAGGTGGAGGTAGCGTTGCTGTTGCGCATTGTGGAGGCTCTCCAGCGATGGCGTGGCGCTCCCGAGTACGATGGGGATCGCCGCATCCCTCGCACGAATGATTGCCATATCGCGGGCGGAGTAGCGGAACCCCTCCTGCTGCTTGAAAGAGGTATCGTGCTCCTCATCGACGATGATGATGCCCAATCTCCTGAAGGGGGTGAACAGGGCCGAGCGGGTGCCGATTACGATGGCAGCCTCTCCGCTGCGGGCGCGCTGCCATGCGGCAAGCCGTTCCCGGGCAGTGAGGGCGGAGTGGAGCAGCGCGATGGGTTGGGGGAAGCGCCGGGTAAAGCGCTCCAGCAGCTGCGGGGTCAGGTTGATCTCCGGTACCAGCACCAGCGCCTGGCGGCCTGCGGCGATGTTCTGTTCGATGATTCGTAGATAGACCTCGGTTTTTCCACTGCCGGTCACGCCCTCCAGCAGGGCGACGGAGAACTTTCCAGCGGCGTCGATCACCTGCTCCACCGCGTTCTGCTGATCAGGGTTCAGCCGTGGGCGGTCGGCGTCGGATATCGCCGCCGCTGTCCGGCGAGAGGATATCGGGGGGGGCTCTCTGCATACTACCCATCCCTTCTCCTTCAGCCGGCTCATGATCGAGCGCCAGTTTGGCAGATGAAGGCGGATCTCCTGTTCCGCCACTCCCTCTGGAGCCTGTGACAGCAGATTGATGAGTTGCTGCTGGCGTGGTGCCTGGTTCAACGGGTGTGCGGTGGCTTCTCTCCCTGCTTCACTAAGTTGCCAGAGGTTACGTGAGGGTTCCCGGATGGGGGAGCCGTCGCGTAACCGCGTCGGCAATGCGTTCATGACCACCTTGCCGATGGGATGGTGGTAGTAGCGGCTGCCCCATTTCAACAGTGCCAGCAGATCCGGCGGCAACAGCGGTTCCCGATCCACTATTTCCAGAACCCGTTTGAGCCGTGGCGTGGCGACATCGCTCTCTTCAGCCAGCTCCAGCACCAAACCAACGACAGTGCGTCTGCCGAATGGGACTCTGACACGTACCCCGGGTTGTGGGGGAGTGGTGGGGTTTTCGGGTGGCAGATAGTCGAAGTGACGTCGCAAGGGCGATGGAACGGCAACGCGCAGAATGGATGTTTTTGGCATGCTCCGCCCAGTTTAATACCGCTCCGCTCCTGAATGAAGTAATTGACAGAAAATTAGATGTCGCTAAATTGCGACGAATGAGGTAAACTTGCCATTCAACCGCTGGATCTGATGATGGGGGAGGAAGATGAGTGGCGAGGCTGCCAATCGCTCTCAATTTACAATGGTAACCGGCTGTATCTACGAGACGCATAACAGTTATGCACAAAATCTGTGGATAACTATGTGCAAAAAATGAGGCTTGGACAACTAAGTAGTTGTAGTGGCGATGTTCCCTTCAATATGGATACGAATCGTTCAATATGTATATGCGATTTAATATCATATGGTTATAACCAATTTCATGATTTGTTGGTGGGCAGACTCGGTCGGTGAGCAGCAGAAGAGGGAAAAGGCGTTTACTTCGGGATCGTGTGCATAAGCCGGGTTGATGAGGTGGTTGACTCTCTTTCTGCGTGGCGGATGGCCAGACAGTTCTGTTTTCCGCTGCCCCCTGTTTAGTCAACTGTTATGATGTTGTATTTAAAAGACAATAGTCGTTGATAAATCTGTTTTATTGACAATATAATTGCAAAGATACAGTGTCGAAAATCTGGCGATGACAAGAAAATGACGCCAGTGGATGTTTTCCGGTCTGAGATCCACCGAGGCCGGGAGAGTTGGAGCACAGCAGCAGGTACAGCCGACTTTTCGCATTGGGGAGAGGAGCGCACCATGTAAGCCCCGTTCAGGATTCGCGCTCTTTCCTGGGTGTTGTCGATCTTTCCCTGCCGCTGCTGGCTTGCGGTCGGTTATACAGGGATTATACAGGGAAGAGCTTACTCTGCCATGCTACGTGGTTTACTACTACTGTCTCTATACTTCGTTCTGCTACCAGCCGGGTTCGCCATGAAAGGGGATGGGGACGGGGATGAGCGCTGGCTCGCCTACTACTCCGATCAGGCTTCGCTGCGTGATTTCGACCCTTATACGCTGTTGGTTCTGGACAGCGACTCCCGGCCGCAGCTTCCTCCCCTCTCAGAGCACGGTAAGACGCTATTGGGATATGTCAGTCTGGGTGAGGCAGAGCAGCATCGTCACTATTATGAAGAGCTGCGTGCGGAAGGGCTGGTGCTGGCTGAAAACCCGAACTGGGCAGGTAACCATCATCTGGATATCCGTTCCCGGCGCTGGACCGAGCGGGTGATCTACGAGCTGATCCCTGCGTTGTTGCATCAGGGATTCGACGGGGTGTTCCTGGATACCCTGGACAGCCCCCTCTATCTGGCGCAGCAG
>JALSRO010000319.1 GCA_026984715.1 Chromatiales bacterium
CTCGCGACGATGGCGAATGAAGGCTTCCAGCATCTGCTTGAGGTTGAGCAGCCGTGGCTGGCCATCCACCAGCGCCACCATATTTATACCGAACACACTCTGCATGGAGGTATGCTTGAACAGGTTGTTGAGCACCACCTCCGGAACCTCACCACGCTTGAGCTCCACTACCATACGCATGCCGTCCTTGTCGGACTCGTCACGCAGCTCGGAGATCCCCTCCAGCTTTTTCTCCTTGACCAGCTCGGCGATTTTTTCCAGCAAACGCGCCTTGTTTACCTGGTAGGGCAGCTCGTTGACGACGATACGCTGCCGGCCACTGTCCATCTCTTCAAATTCGGTGCGAGCCCGCACGTAGATACGCCCGCGTCCGGTGTGGTAGGCCTCATAGATCCCGCGGGCGCCATTGATTATCCCGGCAGTAGGGAAATCGGGGCCGGGAATATACTGCATCAAGCCGTCGATATCGGTGTCCGGCTTGTCGATCAGCGCCAGACAGGCGTTGACCACCTCACTCATATTGTGCGGCGGGATATTGGTCGCCATTCCCACCGCGATGCCGGCAGAGCCGTTGACCAGCAGGTTCGGAACCCGGGTCGGAAGAATGGCCGGTTCATGCTCGGACTCGTCATAGTTGGGAACGAAATCGACCGTCTCCTTGTCGATATCGGCCAGCATGTCGTGCGCAATCCGGGCCATGCGAATCTCGGTATAACGCATCGCCGCCGGTGAATCACCATCGACGGATCCAAAGTTGCCCTGCCCGTCAATCAGCATGTAACGCAGTGAAAAAGGCTGCGCCATACGCACAATCGTGTCATATACCGCCGTATCACCATGGGGGTGATACTTACCGATGACATCACCGACAATACGGGCAGATTTCTTGTAAGGCTTGTTCCAGTCGTTGCCCAGTTCACTCATCGCATACAGCACGCGGCGATGAACCGGCTTGAGACCATCACGTACATCAGGAAGGGCACGTCCTACGATTACGCTCATGGCGTACTCCATATAGGAGTGCTTCATCTCATCCTCGATGTTGATCGGGAGAAGTTCTTTTGCGAATGATTCCATCAGGTTTTTTTTCAGAATTCAGATCCGATTATTGTATCACAATCGGAAAGCTGAAAGCTGGGCACCATTACGGCGGATTCTGCAGATGGCAGAAACGACAAAGCCGGCAGAATCACCGGCTCTGTCAAGGGAGGGGGAAAACATTTCAGAAGTACATTTCAATGCTGTTATTGAGGGTATCCCGAATATCCACATCATCAGTAATCGGCTGCGTCAGCGCCATCCGGCAGGCACGTTGCGGCGCGATCCCCTGCTTGATGAGTCGCGCAGCATATACCAACAGACGGGTTGAGATCCCCTCATCGAGACCATGCCCCTTGAGGTTGCGGGCGGTGTGGGCAATCTTGACCAGCTTGCTGCACTGTTCCCCATCCAGTCCGCTCTCCCGTTGCAGGATGGCCGCCTCGGTCTCCGCATCCGCATAGTCGAACTCCAGCGCCGTGAATCGCTGTTTTGTTGACTGCTTCAGGTCTTTGATCAAACTCTGGTAGCCAGGATTGTAGGAGATCACCAGCTGGAAATCCGGATGCGCCTCAATCAGCTCCCCCTTCTTGTCCAGCGGCAGGGTGCGTCGGTAGTCGGTCAACGGGTGGATGACCACCGTGGTATCCTGGCGCGCCTCGACGATCTCATCCAGATAGCAGATGCCTCCAATCCGCGCCGCCATGGTCAACGGACCATCCTGCCAACGGGTTCCCTCCTTGTCCAGCAGGAAGCGACCCACCAGATCCGATGCGGTCATATCTTCATTACAGGCAACCGTTATCAGCGGCTTGCCCAGCTTCCAGGCCATATACTCGACAAAACGGGATTTTCCACAACCAGTCGGCCCCTTGATCATCACTGGCAAGCGCTCCCGATAGGCTGCCTCATAGAGCTCAACCTCGTCAGCCTGCGCCTGATAGAAAGGTTCCTGCCGAATCTTGAATTGCTCTTGCTCACTCATCTCTAGTTACCTGCTTTGGTTGGGCGAAAGAGAACTTCAGAGTACCCACTCCCCTTCCAACACACTGCTACAAACAAAAACCCCCGCATCTCGGCAGGGGTTTTTGCAACCAGATTGAAAGAAACTTCCGTACTTACTTGTGTACGCCCAGCTTCTCCCGCCAGCCCGGGTAGAGCTTGTCGGCATCCCAGGAGAACGACTCGAATGCGCCAGCCAGCTCCTTGTGATCCTTCGCATACTCAACCAGGTCGACACCAGCCATCCAGGCATCGCGTGCCTGGCGCAGTGAAATAGCCCCGGCGGTACCGCCATCCTTGTGACCAAACGCACCACCGCCAGAGGTCTGGATGACGTTACAGTGACCCAGATTGTCGAAGAAACCGGGCAGCCGCAGCGCATTCATACCACCGGAGATGATCGGCGTGGTGGCCTTCATGCCCTGCCACTCCTGATGAAAGAACGGGCCGTCGGCGCTGTCGCGCTCCAGCATGAAGGCGATATTCTTGTCGGCTGCATCGCCCTCCATCTTACCGTAGCCCATAGTGCCGGTGTGAATTCCGGAGGCCCCACTCAGGCGGGACATCTTGCAATGGACAAAGGCGGTGTAACCCCGCTTGGACTGTGGAGAGGTCACGGCGCCATGCCCGGCACGGTGGTAGTGCAGGAACTGTTTCGGAAAGGCGCGCCGGCAAGTGGTCACGGCTGTGGGGCCTGCGACATAGCCATCCACCAGGAAGGCAACGTGATCAGCGTTCTCGGCAAAGGTTTCGAGAATGTACTCACCGCGGGCAACCATCTCTGCCGGATCGTCAGCCGTGATGTTGGCGGAGAACAGCTTGGCCTCACCGGTCTCGTCCTGGGCACGGCGCATCGCATCTGCAACCAGGGCAATGGTCTGCTTCAGCGGAGAGAACACCTGGTTACCCTGCGGCTCGTCGTTCTTGATGAAGTCGCCGCCCAGCCAGAACTGATAGCAGGCATCGGCAAACGGCTGGGGACGCAGGCCCAACTTCGGCTTGATGATGGTACCAACCACCATACCGCCATTCTCAATCGGCCGGCCCAGCACTCGCCACATATCCACGATGTTCATGGAGGGACCATCGAACAGGCGCAGATAGCGAGGTGGAATATAGAAATCCAGCATCTTGGAGTATTCCACATCCCCCATTCCCTGATTATTACCGATGGTCAGGGTCAGGAACGAGGCCAGCATGGCACGCCCATCGATGATGTTGATATCGAACAGCTCCACCGGATAGGCGATCTTCATCAACTCCTTGGCCTCGTCAATCTCATAGACGATGGCATCGACACCGCGGGTGAAGTCGTCAGTGGTACAGACCTCCACATTGGTACCAGTGGAAGACTCGGCGGCAAAATGCGCGGCGGTCTCCAGATAACCGCCATAACCCGCCTTGGGTTTCATGAGATAGGCACACAGGACATGATTGCCACCGGCAATCAGATCTTCCTCTTTCAGGCTCAGATCGGCATAACGGTTGGATTGGTCCATTGCGGTTGTCTCCTCAAATGGTCTTGGAAAGAGTCAGAAGAGGTGCAGCGCCCCTCCCCTGAACGATGAAAGCAGCCAATATAACGCCTTTTGAACATAAACAACACTAAGATGTTTTGATTGTTACGATAATGAATCATTTATGATATATTCAATCCATGCATCTGACGCTGCGTCAACTCGAGCTCTTCGGCACCGTAGCCCACCACCTCAGCTTTACCCGTGCGGCTGAACAGCTGCATCTCACCCAGCCTGCCGTCTCCATGCAGATCAAACAGCTGGAGAACAGCATTGGCTTACCGCTGTTCGAGCAGCTGGGCAAGAAGATCTATCTCACTGCAGCGGGCAAGGAGGTAGCTCACTATGCCCGCAACATCTTTCAGCAGCTTGGAGAAATGGAACAGGTACTGGAACAGCTCAGAGGGATCCAGACCGGCCGGCTCGATATCTCGGTCGCCACCACTGCCAACTACTTTGCCACACGGCTGCTGGCCGAATTCAATCAGCGTCATCGCGATATCACCATCAAGCTGGACGTGACCAACAGAGAAGGATTGCTGCGACAGCTGGAGCACAACGAGAAGGATCTCGTCATCATGGGCCGCCCACCGGAACAGATGGATCTGATAGCAGAACCATTCATGGACAATCCCCTGGTAATCATCGCCGCGCCGAATCACCCTCTGGTGCTCAAAGAGAGGATCCCACTGGAGCAGCTGCAGGGTGAAATATTTGTGGTACGGGAGCAGGCCTCCGGCACCCGCAGCGCCATGGAGCGTTTCTTTGCGGCACGGAACATCACCCTGAATACCGGTATGGAGATGACCAGTAATGAGGCCATCAAGCAGGCGGTAGAGGCGGGTCTGGGCCTGGGGATCGTCTCCATCCACACAGTAGAACGGGAGTTGCATGCCAGACATCTGGTGAGCCTGAATGTAGAGGAGTTCCCCATTCTGCGCCACTGGTATGTCGTCTATCGGCAAGGAAAACGGCTCTCCCCGGCTGCGCAGACGTTTCGTGAATTTATTCTGAAGCGAACCGGCCTGTCATCAAAGCTGAACCTAGGGAACATGGCAGGCCAGTGCCCGGACGAAAATAACCGCCATGATTGAAGCGGTGAGCAGAGATGCCGTGTTCGAATCTCAGGCATCGGCCAAAACCAGAGCCACTCCGCCGGAACGATACCAACGATAATCGGAAAGGAAAGCAAAAAAGACTGGATAGCAGAGGGAGCAGAAACAGATCAACCGGCCAAAGCAAGCGCCACCAAGACAGCTGTTTCCCTCACCGCATCTGGCTCACATTCCCCCTGTCTGCAACACCGCAACAGCAGGGAAATCTCCACCACTTCAATATGATAAGAGCATAAAAAAAGCGGCCAACCGGCCGCTTTTTTCTGAATCGAACCGCCAGACTAGCTCACCTTCGGAGCCAGCTCGCCGCTCTCGTACTTCTTGTACATCTCCTCCAGCGAGATGGGCTTGATCCGGGAAGCGTGTCCGGCACAACCGAACGCTTCGTAGCGCGCCTTGCAGATCTCCATCATCCCCTTGGTGGCCTCCTTGAGGAACTTGCGCGGATCGAAGTTGGCCGGATTCTCGGCCAGGTGGCGGCGGATAGCGCCGGTGGATGCCATGCGCAGATCGGTGTCGATATTCACCTTGCGCACGCCGTGCTTGATCCCCTCGACGATCTCCTCCACCGGAACGCCATAGGTCTGTCCCATGTCACCCCCGTAACTGTTGATGATCTGCAGCCACTCCTGGGGAACCGAGGATGAACCATGCATCACCAGGTGGGTGTCCGGAATGCGCGCATGGATCTCCTTGATGCGATCGATACGCAGCACCTCGCCGGTGGGCTTCTTGGTGAACTTGTAGGCGCCGTGGCTGGTACCGATGGCGATGGCCAGGGCATCCACTCCCGTCTGCTTCACGAAATCGGCTGCCTGCTCCGGGTCGGTCAGCAGCTGATCCATGTCCAGCTTACCCTCGGCACCGTGGCCATCCTCCTCGCCCATCTCGCCGGTCTCCAGAGAGCCGAGACAACCCAGCTCACCCTCTACTGAAACACCACCAGCATGGGCCATCTCCACCACCTTTCGGGTGACCTCCACATTGTACTCATAGGTGGACGGGGTCTTCATATCCGGCATCAGGGAACCATCCATCATCACCGAACTGAAGCCGGACTGGATGGAGCGCAGGCAGACTCCGGGCTCGGAGCCATGGTCCTGGTGCATGGCGATAGGGATGTGGGGATACATCTCGATGGCGGCCGAGATCAGGTGACGCAGGAACGGTTCGCCCGCATAGCTGCGCGCTCCGGCGGATCCCTGCATGATCACCGGGCTGTCGGTGGCATCCGCCGCCTGCATGATGGCATGCACCTGCTCCATGTTGTTGACGTTGAAGGCCGGCAGGCCGAAGTTGTTCTCCGCCGCGTAGTCCAGCAGCTGACGTAACGATATCAGGGCCATTTCACACTCCTAGCTTGTTGAAAACAAAACACCCGCGCCAGAGACCGCGGGTCAGACAGTGGTTATCGCGTGCTCGCCCACGCGCAGAATCTTCATGACGTTGGTACCGCCATGAACTCCCATCAAATCTCCCTTGGTGACGATTACCAGATCCCCCTCCCGCACCACACCACGACGCAGCAGCTCGTCCACCGCCTCCTTGTTGACCTGCGGAGCCTCGCTGCTGGTGGGCTGGAAACTCACCGGATAGACACCTCGGTAGAGGGTTACCCTTCTGCGGGTCTCCACATGCGGGGTCAGGGCGTAGATCGGGATGCCGGAGCTGATACGCGACATCCACAGCGGAGTGGAACCGGACTCGGTGAGCGCCGCAATGGCCGCCACCGGCAGATGGTTAGCGGTGTACATCGTGGCCATGGCGATGGCCTCGTCGATGCGTCCAAACTCCCGGTCGATGCGGTGCTGCGAACGGGTCACGGTGGGCTGCTTCTCCGCCACCTGGCAGATCCGATCCATGGCGGTGACCGCTTTCTCCGGATGCATTCCGGCGGCCGTTTCGGCGGAGAGCATCACCGCGTCGGTGCCGTCCAGCACCGCATTGGCCACATCGAACACCTCGGCACGGGTGGGGATATGGTTTTCGATCATCGACTCCATCATCTGGGTCGCCGTGATCACCACCTTGTTCATCTCACGCGCCATGAAGATGAGCTTCTTCTGCACCGGAGGAAGAGCAGCGTCGCCGATCTCCACTCCCAGGTCGCCTCGCGCGACCATGATGGCATCGGACGCATCGATAATCTCCTCGATGCAGTCAAGCGCCTCGGCACGCTCGATCTTGGCAATGATCTCGCCGTGACCACCCGCGGCCCTCAGCAGCTCCCGCGCTTCGTTGATGTCGTCCGCGGTTCGTGGAAAGGAGACCGCCAGGTAGTCGGCCCGCAGCTCCGCGGCGAGCTTGATATCTTCACGATCCTTGCTCGTCAACGCCGGTGCCGACAATCCGCCTCCCTTGCGGTTGATCCCCTTGCGATCGGAGAGCATCCCTCCCACCACCACCTTGCAGATGATGCGATGCCCCTCCACCTCCTCCACCCAGAGGACGATACGACCGTCGTCAAGCAGCAGGGTATCCCCCCGGGAGACCTCCTCGGGGAGCTGCTTGTAGGAGATACCAACACAGTGTTTGGTTCCCTCGGCAGGGTCACAACCCACATCGAGAGCAAACTGTGCCCCCTCTGCCAACTCGACCTTCCCTTTCTTGAACCGCTCGATACGGATCTTGGGACCCTGCAGATCTGCCAGAATCCCCACCTGACGGCCATGGGCACGCGCCCGATTGCGCACCCGTTCGGCCCGTTCCTTGTGCTCCGCCGGCTTGCCGTGGGAAAAATTGACGCGCACCACGTCAACGCCGGCATCGATGAGTTTGTCGAGTACCTTGGGGTCATCGGTCGCCGGTCCGAGCGTCGCAACAATTTTTGTTCGTCTTGCCATATTTTTTTGGTTAACCTGTATGCCCATGCCTGCGCATCGGCGTAGAGAGAGCTACTGCGCGGCGCGCTGCTCCAGAATCGCAACGGCAGGTAACTTCTTGCCCTCAAGAAACTCCAGAAAGGCTCCGCCACCGGTCGATATGTAGGAGACCTTATCCGCTATGTCATATTTGGCAACAGCCGCAAGGGTATCACCACCACCGGCGATGGAGAATGCCGGACTCTCCGCGATTGCCATGGCGATCGCCCTGGTGCCCTCGCCGAACTGATCGAACTCGAACACCCCCACCGGACCATTCCATACGATGGTGCCGGCACTCTTGAGGATCTCCGCCAGCTGTTGCGCAGTCTCGGGGCCTATATCGAAGATCATATCGTCGTCGCCAACTTCGTCCACCCGCTTCAGGGTGGCTTCGGCATCCTCTGCGAACTCTTTGGCACACACCACATCCACCGGCACCGGGATATCCCCGCCGCGCGCCTTCGCCTGTTTGGAAAGCTTCCTGGCCTCTTCCACCAGATCCGGCTCGTAGAGCGATTTGCCGACATTATATCCCGCAGCGGCGATGAAGGTATTGGCGATACCCCCACCCACGATAAGCCCGTCCACCACCCTGGAGAGCGACTCCAGCACGGTCAGCTTGGTGGAGACCTTGGAGCCGCCCACGATGGCCACCATAGGCCGCGCCGGATTGTCCAGCGCCCTGCCGAGCGCCTCCAACTCGCCGGCAAGCAGCGGCCCGGCGCACGCCACCGGAGCATATCTGGCAACTCCATGAGTGGAGGCCTGTGCACGGTGTGCGGTACCAAAGGCATCCATCACATAGATATCACAGAGCGCGGCATATTTCTTCGCCAGTTCGTCGTCATCGCTCTTTTCACCCTTGTTGAAGCGGACATTCTCCAGCACGACCACCTCACCCTCTGCAACCTCCGGGGCCTTCTCCAGATAATCCGTGATCAACCGGACATTTTGGCCCAGCAAACTGGAAAGATGCTCAACGACAGGAGCGAGAGAGAACTCATCGTTGTACTCCCCCTCCACAGGACGGCCCAGGTGGGACATCAGCATCACCCGGGCACCCGCCTCCACACAGTGCTCTATTGTGGGGAGTGAGGCGCGGATGCGGGTATCATCGGCCACCTTGCCATCCTTGATGGGGACATTGAGATCCTGGCGGATCAGTACCCGCTTGCCCCCGAGATCCAGGTCGGTCATCTTGGTTACAGACATGTTTGCTCCTTCTTAGATTTTTGATTCTCTGAAAATGATTAGCAAAACCCAAGCGGCTTGGCTAATCACTCTCCCTCTACTTCAGCAAATGGTAAAATCGGGGAACCGCCGAACGACCAATCCGTTCGGCGGCTCCAGACACATCACTCTGCCGCGGCGGCCACCGCGGTGAGCATCTGCCAGCGGCTATCCGGCAACATGTTTCACCAGACGCATCATGTTGCTGGTATAGCCATACTCGTTGTCGTACCAGGAGACCACCTTGACGAAGGTGTCGTCCAGCTGGATGCCGGCACCGGCGTCGAAGATGGAGGGCTTGTTGACTCCGCGGAAGTCGGTGGAGACCACCTTGTCCTCGGTATAGCCCAGCACCCCGGCCAGCGGCCCGGACTCGGAGGCCTGCTTCATGGCGGCGCAGATCTCGTCATAGGAGGCACCGCTGTCCAGTTCGACGGTCAGATCCACCACCGACACGTCGGAAGTGGGAACACGGAACGCCATGCCGGTCAGCTTGCCGTTGAGCTCAGGCAGCACGACGCCCACCGCCTTGGCAGCGCCGGTGGACGAGGGGATGATGTTC
This sequence comes from Chromatiales bacterium, assembly GCA_026984715.1. Classification (GTDB taxonomy): domain Bacteria; phylum Pseudomonadota; class Gammaproteobacteria; order Thiohalospirales; family Thiohalospiraceae; genus DRMK01. Next base: position 9,329 of record JALSRO010000319.1, read on the forward strand.
TCCAGGATGCCGCGGCCGCCGCGCCAATCCTTCGCAGAGGGGCCATCGACCGTCTTCTGGGTGGCGGTGGCGGCATGCACGGTGGACATCAGGCCACGCTTGATGCCCCACTTGTCGTTCAGAACCTTGGCCACCGGGGCAAGGCAGTTGGTGGTACATGAGGCGGCGGAGATGATCGACTGCCCGGCATAGGTGTCGTGGTTCACTCCATAGACGAACATCGGGGTGCCATCCTTGGAGGGGGCACTCTGCACCACCTTCTTGGCACCGGCATCCAGATGTTTCTGGCAGGTCTCGGCGGTGAGGAAGAAGCCGGTGGACTCGATTACGAGATCGGCCCCCACCTCATCCCACTTCAGGTTGGCCGGGTCGCGCTCCGCGGTGAGCCGGATCTTGCGGCCACCCACCACCAGATTGTTGCCGTCCACGCTCACTTCGCTGGGGAAGCGGCCATGCACAGAATCGTAGCTCAGCATGTAGGCAAGATAGTCGGGCTCCAGGAGATCGTTGATGCCCACCACCTCGATCTCGTTGAAGTCCTTCGCCACGGCGCGGAACACCATCCGCCCGATACGACCGAAACCGTTGATACCAATCTTGATAGTCATATATAACTCCCTTGATTAATCAATTGAAAAACAAGCCGAAAATCAGGACTTCGGCTGGAACTCCGCAACCACTCAAAGGAGCTCCTTGACACTGGACACCACATTCTCAACCGTAAAGCCGAACTCCTTGAACAGCTGATCCGCCGGAGCAGACTCCCCAAAACGGTTGATGCCGATGACCTTGCCGGTCAGGCCCACATACTTGTGCCAGTAGTCGGTGACACCCGCCTCCACCGCCACCCGCGCGGTGACCCCGGCCGGCAGTACCGACTCCCGGTAGGCGGCGTCCTGTGCGTCGAACACCTCGGCGCAGGGCATGGAGACCACCCGCACCCGGGTACCCGCGAGCTGCTCGGCCGCCGCCATCGCCAGCGCCACCTCGGAGCCGGTGGCGATGATGATGACCTCCGGAGTGCCGTCGCAGTCGCGCAGCACATAACCACCGCGGGCGATGTTGGCGATCTGCTCCGCGCTGCGGCTCTGGTGCGGCAGACCCTGGCGGCTGAAGATCAGTGTAGTGGGACCCTCCTTCCTCTCCACCGCCTGCTTCCAGGCCACCGCGGTCTCTAGCGCATCGCAGGGCCGCCAGGTGGTCATGTTGGGGATCAGACGCAGGGTCGCGATCTGCTCGATGGGCTGGTGGGTCGGGCCATCCTCCCCCAGTCCGATGGAGTCGTGGGTGAACACGAAGATCCCGCGGATCTTCATCAGCGCCGCCATGCGCAGCGCGTTGCGGGCATACTCCGAGAACATCAGGAAGGTGGCACCGAAGGGGATGAATCCGCCATGC
>JALSRO010000320.1 GCA_026984715.1 Chromatiales bacterium
AAAGGGCCGCATAATCGTCACCCGGGGTGATGCCCTCGATATTGAAACGCCGATAGGCTGAAGTCACCGGACCTTCGCCATCGAATACCACGCACGAGGCCACCGTCTGGTCTCCGCGAATATGACTGATATCGAAACATTCCAGATGCCGGGGGCGCGTTTGCAACCCAAGCAGGGACCGGAGCGATTCCATTTGCGCATCGTTGTCCAGTTTTTTCTGCCGCCGTTGCTTCAACGCGGCTTCGGCATTCGCCCTGACCATCTGCAGCCACTCCCGGCGGTGACCCCGGGGAGAGGAAATCAGGCGGATCTGACGCCCTGCCTGCCGGCTGAGCGTGCGGGTCAGAAGCTCGGCCTCCTCGGGAAGCTCACCCACCAGGATCTCGGAGGGAACGGGTTTGTTCAGATAATACTGACCCAAAAAAGCCGCCATCACCTTGGCCGGCGCACATTCACCGGAGTGGGAGGGGAAAAACGTCCTGTCACCCAGGTAGCGGCCACCCCGCATCCAGGCCACCTGGACACAAATGACGCCTTCCCGGGCGGCGCAGGCGATCACGTCCAGATCCCCCTGTTGCCCTGCCACCCACTGTTTTTCCAGAATTTCCCGCAAGGTGGCTATCTGATCCCGGTAACGGGCCGCCTGTTCGAATTGCAGACGCCCGGAAGCGGCTTCCATGCGCCGCACCAGATCGTCCACCAAGGTCTTCCCCTGCCCTTCCAGGAACCGCACGATGTCCTCCACATCCCCGCGGTACTCCGCTTCGGTCACCAGGCCGACACAAGGCGCGGTACAACGATCGATCTGATATTGCAGACACGGCCGGCTGCGGTGATTGTAATAACTGTCCTCGCATTGACGCACCGGAAAGACCTTTTGCAGCAGCTTCAAGGTCTGGCGGACCGCCCCCGCGCTGGGATAGGGCCCGAAATAACGGCCGGGCCGGCGCTGCGCGCCCCGGTGAAAACCCAGGCGGGGAAAGGGATGGGCGGTGGAGAGGTAAATATAGGGATAACTCTTGTCGTCCTTGAGGCAGATGTTGTAGCGGGGCTGCAACCTTTTGACCAACTGGCTCTCGAGCAACAACGCCTCCCCCTCGGTACGGGTGACGGTCACTTCGATCCGCGCCATTCTGGCCAGCATCGCCCGTTGCTTGGGACCGGCATTACCGCGGAAATAGCTGGCCACCCGCTTCTTGAGATTGGCCGCCTTGCCGATATAGATCGGCTTTCCCGTCTCGTCCAGCATCTTGTACACGCCCGGACGTGAAGTCAGGGATTCGAGAAAAGCCTCGAGATCGAACTCCGCTCCCGTTTCCATCGCCCCTCAACCGTCGTCCAACATCCCCCGAAGCACCGTCTGCAGGATTCCACCGTTGCGATAGTAGTCGAGTTCCGCCGCGCTGTTGAGCCGCACATCCACCGGGAAGGTGACGGTGCCGCCCTCATCCCGGTGGGCTGTGACCTCCAGTTCCCCACCTGCCGACAGAGTATCGCCCACAGGGATGGTGAACCGTTCCCGGCCTGTCAGGCCAAGCTTCGACAACGTGTCCCCCGGCTTGAAGGTCAGGGGCAGGATACCCATCCCCACCAGATTGCTGCGGTGGATTCGCTCGAAGCTCTCGGCGATGACCGCCCTCACGCCAAGCAGCTTGGGCCCCTTGGCGGCCCAGTCCCGGGAGCTGCCCATACCGTAGTCCTTGCCGGCAATGACGATCAAGGGGGTTCCCTCATTTCGATAGCGCATGGCGGCATCGAATATCCACATCTCCTCGCCCTCCGGAAGATGGACGGTCAATCCGCCTTCCTTGCCATCCAACAGCAGGTTTTTAAGTCGGATATTGGCGAAAGTGCCGCGCATCATCACTTCATGATTGCCGCGGCGCGCGCCAAAGGTATTGAAGTCTTTCGGCGCGATCCCCTTCGACAACAGGTAGTCGGCGGCAGGGCCTTCCGGTATCACCCCGGCGGGAGAAATGTGGTCGGTGGTGACGGAGTCTCCCAACAGCACCAATACCCGGGCCGACTCGATGGAAGAGACCGGCTCCGGTTGCCGGGGCATGTCCTTGAAGAAAGGCGGTTCCTGGATATAGGTGGACTCCGGGGGCCAGTCGTATAACATTCCGGCCGGGACTTGAATCGCATTCCAGTCGGGATTGAAGTCGTCCAGGTTCTCGTAGATCTTGCGGAATTTTTCCGCATCGAAGGCGCTTCCCAATACGGCCTCCAGCTCTTCCCTGCTCGGCCAGATGTCCCGCAGATAGACCGGGTTCCCCTGTCGGTCCCGGCCCA
>JALSRO010000321.1 GCA_026984715.1 Chromatiales bacterium
AGGGTGAGCATGCGCAGATTGTCCTGGTAGGTGGAGTGGATGCCCCATTTGGAGTGCGGGGTGATCCAGTTGAGCACCAGATGTTTCTTGCCCTTGAGCTTGCTGGCCAGCTGCTCCGGCAGATCGTGGTGGGCCTTCATGTCTATCGGCGGCCGGTAGGCGCAGAACCCCTCGCCGAAGTCCAGCATCCACTCGTGATCCTGATAGAACTGGGCGCGCCCGGTCAGGGTGCGGAACGGGATGTACTCGTGGATGTTGGTGTAGCCGGCGTTGTAGCTCACCTCCTCTGACTCGATCCCGGACCAGGTGGGCGCGGTGATGATCTTGCGCGGTTGGGACTGCAGATCGCGGTAGCGGATCTTCTCTTCGTGGCGCCCCTCGTAGAGGTGGCTGTGATTGCGGCCGGTCTTTCTGGAGAGCGCCTGCCAGGATTTGTGCGCCACCTCGCCGTTGGTCTCGGGGGCCATCTGCAGCACTGCGTCGCAGACGCCGATGTCATCCTCCAGCGAGGGCATTCCCTTGGTGATCCCCTCTTCGGTGATGGTGCCGTTGAGCTCTTTGAGCTGCTCGTACTCCAGCTCGGTGTTCCACTCGAGACCCTTGACGCCGTTGCCAACCTTGGTCATCAGCGGCCCCAGGGCACAGTATTTCCGGTAGGTATTGGGGTAGTCCCGTTCCACCACCTTCAGGATTGGCAGGGTCTTGCCGGGGATCGGTTCACACTCGCCTCTTTTCCAGTCCCGGACCTCGCCAAGCGGCTGGGCCAGGGCCATCGGGGTGTCATGCAGCATGGGCAGCGCCACCACATCCTTGCGGGTTCCCAGGTGGGTTTCGGCCAGCTCGGAAAACCGTTTGGCGATGGTGCGGAAGATCTGCCAGTCCGACCTGGACTCCCAGGCCGGGTCTACCGCCGCATCCAGCGGGTGGATGAAGGGGTGCATGTCGGTGGTGTTGATGTCGCTCTTCTCGTACCAGGTGGCGGTGGGAAGTACGATATCGGAGTAGGCGCCGGTGGAGTTGAGGCGGAAGTTGATGTCCACCATCAGATCCAGCTTGCCCACCGGTGACTCCTCGCGCCACTTGATCTCTTTGGACCGCTTGCCCTCGACCCCCTCCTGCATCACGCCGTTCTGGGCTCCTACCAGGTGCTTGAGGAAGTATTCGTGCCCCTTGGCGGAGCAGCCCAGCAGGTTGGCACGCCAGACGAACAGGTTGCGCGGGAAGTTTTCGGGGGCGTCGATATCCTCGGAGGCGAATGCCAGCTGTCCGCTCTTGAGCTGTTCGATCATGTGGCTGGCCACCGCTCCCTCGTCGCTGGCGCCGGCCTGTTCCGCCTCGGCGACGATATCCAGCGGATTCCTGTTGAAGTGGGGGGCGGAGGGGAGCCATCCGAGGCGCTGTGATACCACGTTGTAGTCAACCAGCTGATACCCCTTGTACTTGCCCTTGGCGGTGGGGGCCATCATATCTTCCGCCTCTACCTTCTCGTAACGCCACTGATCGGTGTGCAGGTACCAGTAAGAGGTGCTGTTCATGTGGCGCGGCGGGCGGTGCCAGTCGAGTGCGAAGGCGATGGGCGCCCAGCCGGCCTGCGGGCGCAGCTTCTCCTGCCCGACGTAGTGGGCCCAGCCGCCGCCGGATTGTCCTACGCAGCCGCAGATGTGCAGCAGGTTCATGATGCCGCGGTAGTGCATGTCGTTGTGGTACCAGTGGTTGATGGCGGCGCCCAGGATCACCATCGATTTGCCCCTGGTTCGGGAGGCGTTGTCGGCGAACTCGTGCCCGGTGCGGATCAGATCGGCGCGCTTGACGCCGGTGATCTTCTCTGCCCAGGCGGGGGTGTAGGGTACCGACTCGTCGTCGTAGGATGTTGCCAGGTTGTCGCCCAGGCCGCGGTCGATGCCGTACTGGGCCACCTGCAGATCGAACACCGTTGCAACATATGCATCTTCGCCGCCGGCCAGTCTCACTCTGCGCACCGGGATCTTGCGAATCAGGAGATCCCCTTCGTCCGGGGTGAAGTGGGGGAAAGCCACGTCCACCACGTCGTCACTGTGGCCGATGCAGGTCAGCTCGGCATCGATCTCGCTCTGCTCCTTTCCGCCTTTCTGCAGCAGGTTCCACTTCCCCTCTTCACCCCAGCGGAAGCCCACCGAGCCATTCGGGCAGACGAAGCCGTTGCTGTTGCTGTCATAGACGATGGTCTTCCACTCGGGGTTGTTCTCCTCCTCCAGGTTGTTATCGAAGTCGGAGGCGCGCAGGTAGCGGTCGGTA
>JALSRO010000322.1 GCA_026984715.1 Chromatiales bacterium
GCCTTCCTGATGGCCCATGACAGCGACCCGTTCAACCGCTGGGAGGCGGGGCAGAAGCTCGCTGCCGGGACTATTCTGCCGCTGCTCGATGAGTATCTGGCCGGACGCGAGCTCGAGCTCAACGAGATTCTGGTCGAAGTCTTCCGTAAGGTGTTGACCGGGAACATTGAAGACCCTGCCCTTACCGCCCAGCTGCTGACTCTGCCGGGCGAGAGCTGGCTGGCGGAACAGTGCGCGGTGGTGGACCCGGTTGCCATTCATGAGGTGCGTGATTTCGTGCGCCGCTCGCTTGCCGCTGCACTGGAATCTGCATGGCTGGCGGGCTATGAGGCCAATAGTGAGCATGGCGAGTATCGGCTCGATGCCGCGGCCATCGGCCGGCGCAGCCTGAAAAATCTCTGCCTCGGCTATCTCATGGAGCTGCCGCAGGAGGAGATCCGGCGGGGCTGCATGGAGCAGTTCACCACCGCTGAAAACATGACTGATGTTATGGCTGCGCTTCATGCTTTGGCCAACTGCGACTGTCCGCAGCGGCAACCGGCGCTGGACGCTTTTCACCGGAAATGGCGCGACCAGCCGCTGGTGGTGGACAAGTGGTTCTCCCTGCAGGCCACTTCACGCCTGCCCGGTACCCTGGAGCGGGTGAAAGAGCTGATGCAGCATCCCGATTTCAACATCCGTAATCCCAACCGGGTGCGCGCCCTGATCGGTGCCTTTTGCCAGGGCAACCCCGCCCGTTTCCACGAGCGGGGCGGGGCCGGATACCGCTTCCTTGCGGATCAGGTGCTGGAGCTGGATGGAATCAACCCCCAGGTGGCCGCCCGGCTGCTCAACCCCCTGACCCGCTGGCGGCGTTACGACGAACCGCGCCAGCAGCTGATGAAGGCGGAGTTGCAGCGCATTCTCGATACCGAAAAACTCTCCAGGGATCTCTATGAAGTTGCCTCGAAAGCGTTGAAATAGGGGAGGGGTATATAAGAAAAACATGTTTTTCTATCTCTGGCGGCTAAAGTTTCTCTCCAGGGGTCCGCTATAGCCATGTAGATAGTGGTCAAAGAGCGGACAGAGACGGGTCCTCTTCATGTTGGGTAGATCAGGAAGCCTTTTCGAGGTAACCATCCAGCGCAAATTTCATCTGCTACTGGTGTCGGCTCTGCTTCGATCTATGAATATATCGCCCCGATCAATCCCATCTGGCAATCCTGCCAGGGTGAAGTGGCACAGAGGAACTTCCTGCTGATCCATGTCCAGGAAAATCTGGGCCATGGCGGGGCCATCCACGACTTCAAGAATCGTGTGTTGAGGGGCAAGTGTTGAGGGGCAAAGAGAAATATTGTTAACAGGGTGTCGAAAAAGCCCATCCCTGGTCTTTCTCAACGCGGGGGGGCCGGAAAAGAGCGATTTCCCGCCCCCTTCATTTTCAATGGTTTGGTTCCATTGAAAATGGTGGCCTATCCCTGTTGACCCGGCAACAATATATATCGTATTCGGCCGCGGCGATCTGGAAAATATGGTGGGGGCAATTCAGGGTCTAGGGGCTTCCCGGTTTGTACGATGATCTCCATTCGGTGGGCCCAGCCCACTCTCCCTCTGGCAGGTGGGTACTATGAGCACAGCAAATATCTCCATTCCGGAACTTCTGGTGATGCTGGTGGAGCCGTCGCCGACCCAACAGCGCATCGTGCAGCAGCGGCTGGCAGAGCTGGGAATCGAAGACAGTATCGTGGTGACGAGCGGGGTCGAGGCGCTGCGCGAGATGTATCATCAGTACCCCGATCTGGTGATCAGTGCACTCTATCTGCCGGACATGAGCGGTTCGGAGCTGGTACAGGCGATGCGTGAGGATGAGCAGTTTCAGGACTGCGCCTTTATGCTGATCTCCAGTGAGACCCGGTTGCGCTACCTGGAGCCCATTCGCCAGGCTGGCGCGCTTGCCATCCTCCCCAAGCCCTTTACCACGGAGGAGCTTAAGCTGGCCATCTCCGCCACCCTGGATTTTCTCAACCCGGATACCTTGCAGCTGGCCAACTACGATCCGGAGAGTGTCGAGGTGCTGATCGTCGATGACAGTACTCTGTCACGGAAGCATATCCGCAAGGTGCTCTCCTCCATGGGAATGGAGCGGTTCACCGAAGCGAGCGATGGTACCGAGGCGCTCGCTCTGCTGCAGGAGCGTTATTTCGATCTGGTGGTCACCGATTACAACATGCCCAACATGGATGGCAAGGAGTTGATCGACCAGATTCGGAACAGTGATATCCAGCCGTCCATT
>JALSRO010000323.1 GCA_026984715.1 Chromatiales bacterium
ATCAACTCCCGTCACAGCAGGGGCCGCTACAACATTCCATCGGTGGGGCTTTTTGTCTGGCGGCTGAAGTCGTTCTCCGTCACCCGGACCCCGGCCTACTGTCAGGAGGCCGCCGGCCCCCACTGCTTTACCTTCAGCATCCTCGGCAACGATACACCGCTCTACATGCAGCCGGAACCGGAGAGCGATCCCGCCCACATTGCCGATGAGTTCAACCTGCCGGTTCCCGTAACACGGCGTCTGTTTCTGGAGCAGAAGGAGCGCCTCTACGGCGATAACCGGAGCCTGCAGATCTGGATGGGCGTCAAAAAGGGGAAAAGGATCGAACGCCGGCCGATCCCCGCAGAGCAGATCATTCCCGCCGATCTGAGCGGCTGGGAGTATGTTCCCCGCCGGGGAAAAGTGGCCGTCGATCCGGTACTGGGACGCATCGCCTTCCCCTCCCGCTACTGGCCCAAAAGTGGCGTGTGGGTCAGCTATCACTACGGCTTCAGCGCGGCGATTGGCGGCGGTGAATATGCACGGGAGATCTCGCAACCGGAACAGGCCACCCTCTACCCGGTGGGCAGGGACGAACCGTTCGAGACCATCAATGCGGCACTGCAGCAGTGGCAGCAGGAGGCCAGCGCCGATGCGGTTATCGAGATCCGGGACAGCGGTGTCTATGTGGAGCCAATCAGCATCGAACTGAGAAACGGTCAGCGGAGCCTGCAGCTGCGCGCCGCCAATCGCAGACGTCCGGTGATCCGCCTGCTGGACTGGCAGACCGACCGGCCAGACTCTATGGTCATCAGCGGTGACAGCGGCAGCCGCTTCACCCTCGACGGCATCCTTGTCACCGGCCGCGGCCTGCAGCTGGGCGGGGACCTGGCCGAGGCGACCATCCGCCACTCCACCCTTGTTCCCGGCTGGACGCTGAACGATGATTGCGAACCGCAGCGTTCCACCGAACCGAGCCTGGAGATCAGCGCCCCGAATATCTGCGTAACAATAGAGCACTCCATCGTTGGCCCCATTCAGGTGGACCCGGCGGTGACCACTCCGGAAGGGGAAAATCCCCCCCAGCCGGACGAACCGGATGACCCCGGGAACGGCAACGAAAACATCATCCCGCCGCGCTGCCGGAGACCCGGCGGAGAGATTCGCCTGGATCCGGTCCGGATCTGCATCAGCGACACCATTCTGGATGCAACCGATCCCGAACTGGAGGCGTTGGGGATGCCGGGCTGCCCGGTCGCCCATGCCACACTGAATATTCTGCGCAGCACGGTGTTCGGGCAGCTGCAGGCACACGCCATCGAGCTGGGTGAAAACTGCATCTTCAACGGCCGCATCTTTGTGGCCAGACGCCAGCTGGGATGTCTGCGTTTCTGCTACGTAACCCCCGAGTCGCGCACCCCGCGCCGCTACCACTGCCAACCCGATCTGGCAGAAAAACAGATTGCAGAGGCGATCCGCAAAACGGGAGAGGAGCAGGGGCTGTCCGACACCAAAATCAACAGCGACATTGAAACAGCCATACAGGCGGAACGGCTGCGCATCCGGCCCTGCTTCAACAGCATCCGTTACGGCAACCCGCGTTACTGCCAGCTGGCGGAGTCATGCGCCGACGAGATCAAGCGCGGCGCTGATGACGAGTCGGAGATGGGTGTATTTCACCACCTGTTCCAGCCCCAGCGGGACGCAAACCTGAATGCACGACTGGAAGAGTTCATACCATCCGGAACAGATGCCGGCGTTATCCACGCCAGCTAGGAGATTATCATGAAAGGCGATTTTTCACGGTTCATCTATGACGAACGGAAAAACTACTCCCTGCTTTTGACACAACAGGGAAGAGTGCAACTGGATTCGGACTGGAACGAGCAGGCACTGCTTCACTGGTTCGGCCTGCAGAATCTGGCCAGGGATCTGATCGGGGAGCATGGCGGCCCGCGCAACGATTTTGGATTTGAAATAACCCCGGCAGAAACCGGCGGTGGCACCACCGCCAAACTTGATTTCAACATCGGTAGAGGCCGCTATTACCTACAGGGGGAGATGTGCAGAAACATGGATAGCATCCGCTGCACAGAGCAGGAGGCCTGGCCCTTTCCAGACACTCCACCGGTGATGGAGAACGGAAAAAAATATCTGATCTATCTCCATCTCTGGTGGCGCCACATCACCAGCCTCGAGGATGACCAGATCCGCGAAGTGGCGCTGGGCGGCCCCGACACCACCACCCGGCTGCAAACCGTGTGGCAGGTGAAGGCCGTGGAAGTAA
>JALSRO010000324.1 GCA_026984715.1 Chromatiales bacterium
CGCACCGTGGTCTCCAGCATGGACAGCGGTGCCGGGTCGGTCGCCGTATCGGCGCGCCCCACCTTGCCGAACACCGAGCGGACCTCCGGGAAGGTCTTGAGGATCTTGTCGGTCTGCTGCAGCAGCTCCTTGGCCTTGGTGATGGACAGGCCCGGATAGGTGGTGGGCATGTACAGGATGTCTCCCTCGTCCAGGGGCGGCATGAACTCGCTGCCCAGCTTGGAGACCGGGTAGGCGGACACCACGAGCAGCCCGATGGCCAGCGCCAGGGTGAGCCAGCGCCAGCGTATCGCCACCCGCAATACGGGGGCGTGGATGAGATGGAGAAAGCGATTCACGGGATTCTTCGCCTCGGGCAGGATCTTGCCGCGGATGAAGAAGCCCATCAGGACCGGGACCAGGGTGATGGCGAGTATGGCCGAGGCGGCCATGGCATAGGTCTTGGTAAAGGCCAGCGGCGAGAACAGCCGGCCCTCCTGGGCCTGCAGGGTAAACACCGGCAGGAAGGAGACGGTGATGATCAGCAGGGAGAAGAACAGGGCCGGCCCGACCTCGCGGGCCGAGTCCGCCACCGCCTCCCAGCGCTCCCCGGTGCTCAGTTCGCCACCCTTCCTGGCCGCCGCCGTCTCCAGGTGTTTATGGGCGTTCTCGATCATCACGATCGCCCCGTCCACCATGGCACCGATGGCGATGGCGATCCCCCCCAGGGACATGATGTTGGCGTTGATCCCCTGCCAGCGCATGACGATGAAGGCCATCAGGATACCGATGGGCAGGGTGACGATGGCCACCAGCGCCGAGCGGGCGTGGAGCAGGAACAGGATGCAGATGATGCTCACCACGATGGACTCCTCGATGAGCTTCTCCACCAGGTTGTCCACCGCCCGTTCGATCAGATCGCCGCGGTCATAGACCGGCACGATCTCCACCCCTTCCGGCAGCCCCTTCTGCAGCTCCGCCAGCTTGGCGCGCACCCGCTCGATGGTGGCCAGGGCGTTCTCGCCGTAGCGCATGATCACCACCCCGGCGGCCACCTCCCCCTCACCGTTGAGATCGGCCACGCCGCGGCGCAGCTCCGGGCCCAGCTGGATATTGGCCACATCTTCCAGGCGGATGGGGGTGCCGTGCTCATCCACCCCCACCGGAATCACCTTCAGATCGTCGACGGACTGGATGTAGCCACGGCCGCGCACCATGTACTCGGTCTCTCCCATCTCCACCAGCTTGCCGCCCACGTCACTGTTGGAGCGCTTGATGGCGTGTTTCACCTTCGCCAGCGGGATGTTGTAGGCGGCGAGCAGATTGGGGTCCACCTCCACCTGGTACTGCTTCACATAGCCGCCCACCGAGGCCACCTCGGCCACCCCCTCTACGGTCTGCAGCGGATAGCGCAGGTACCAGTCCTGCAGCGAGCGCAGCTGCGCCAGGTCGTGATTGCCGCTGCGATCCACCAGGGCATATTCGTAGATCCAGCCCACCCCCGTCGCATCCGGTCCCAGCGACGGTGATGTTCCCTCCGGCAGCCGCGAGCTGACATAGTTGAGATACTCCAGCACCCGCGAGCGGGCCCAGTACATGTCGGTGCCATCCTCGAAGATGATGTAGACGAAGGAGAAACCGAAGAAGGAGTAGCCGCGCACCACCTTGGCGTTGGGCACCGCCAGCATGGCGGTGGTGAGCGGATAGGTCACCTGGTCCTCCACCACCTGCGGTGCCTGGCCGGGATACTCGGTGAACACGATCACCTGCACGTCGGAGAGATCCGGAATGGCATCCAGCGGGGTGTTCCGCGCCGACCAGATCCCCGCCGCCAGCAGGATGGCGGTGGCGATCAGCACCAGAAACCGATCCCGCAGCGAGGCATTGATGATGGCCTGGATCATGGCTGACCTCCCGAATCCAGCGACATGTCATCCATCCCCATATCGTCATCCATGGACATATCACCCATATCCATATCTGCGTCGGCAGATGCGCCACTGTCCTGCGCCAGTGCCTCCATCATCTTGGCGGTGGCCTCGCGCAGCTTGGACTCGGAGTCGATCAGGAACTGGGCCGAGGTGACCACCTCTTCCCCTGCTTTCACCCCTTCCAGGATCTGGGTCATACCGTCGGCGGAGAGCCCAACGGTCACCTCACGCGGCTCGAACTTGCCCGGCTCGCGCACCACGAAAAGCATCTCCCGCTTGCCGGTGCGCACGATGGCCTCGGAGGGAACCAGCAGGGCCTGGTCGATCCGCCCGGCGGCGAGGACCACATTGGCATACATCTCCGGGCGCAGCACGCCTTCGGGATTGTCCAGCTCCAGACGCACCTTCACCGTACGCGTCCTGGCCTCCATATAGGGGTAGATGTAGGTGACCCGCCCCTCGAAGGTACGTCCCGGCTGCGCTGCCACCGTAATCTCCGCGCTGTCACCCTCCCTGATCCAGGGCAGCTCATGTTCATACACCTCGGCAATTACCCATACCCTGGAGAGATCCGCCACCTTGTAAAGCTCGGTGGAGGGTTTGACAAACTGCCCTTCACGCGCCCCCACATGCATGATGACGCCCGTAAACGGCGAGTGGATGTGGATCTTCTTCTTGATCCGTCCGGTCCGCTCCAGCTCGCGGATCTGGTGCGCCGGCATGTCCAGCAGCTCCAGCCGCTTGCGTGCCGATTTCACCAGCTCCCCGGCACCGCGGCGGATATCCTCGAACGGACTCTGCGCCAGGGTGGCGCGGTTCTTCAGCGCCAGCAGGTACTCCTCCTGACTGGAGACCAGCTGCGGCGAGTAGATGCTGAGCAGGATGGCATCCTGCGCCACCTGTTCACCGGTCTTCTCCACCCGCATCGACTCCACCCAGCCCTCGGTCTTGGGGTGCAGGCGCGCCAGGCGGGTCTCATCGAAATCCACCCGGCCCACGGCACGCACACTGCGTGACAGCGGCCCGCTGGTCACCCGGGCGGTACGTACTCCGATATTCTGTACCGTCACCGGGTCAATCCTTACCGTGCCGGCGGGCTCGTGCGCTCCCCCTTCATCGTCGGCGTAGACCGGGATGTAATCCATCCCCATCTCATCCTTGGCCGGCACCGGCGAGGTGATGGCCGGGTTCATCGGGTTGCGGTAGAACAGCGGCTTGCGCTCCTTCGGCTGGTTATCCTCCGCATAGACCGGGATGTAGTCCATCCCCATCTCATCCTTGGCCGGCACCGGCGAGGTGATGGCGGGATTCATCGGATTGCGGTAGAACAGCGGCTTGCGCTCCGCTTCCGCCTGACTGCCCCCGGCGGGAGCCGAACCCTGCTGAACAGCCAGCCAGTAGCCACCACCCAGCCCGATGCCCAGCGCCGCAATGGCGGCCAGCACGATAGCTGTATTGTTACTGTTTTTCATAAATATCTTCCTCCCCCACAGCGGAGACCAGCCGCGCCAGTGCCTGACGGGACTCGCTCAACGCCTTCCAGTATTGGGTTTCGTAGTTGTAGAGTGTGATCTGGCTGCGCACCAGATTGAGAAAATCCACCTTGTTGACCTGATAACCGGCCAGCATGGAGGCAACGGTCTGGCTGGCCTGGGGGATGATGCCGCTCTTGAACAGCCGTGCCTGCTCGGCGCCGCGCCGGTAGTCGGAGAGCGCCCGGCCGATCTCCGCCTCCACCTGGAGCCGCAGCTGGTGCAGAGTATGCTGTTCGCGCAGCCGCTCGCTGTTGCGCTGGTCCAGCGCCCGATCCTGGCGGCTGCCGCTGTAGATGGGCAGATTCATGCTGAACAGCAGGGAGCCGAAGTCGCTCCTCTCCGACCCGTCGGGGTTCTCGCCACCACGCACGCCCCAGACGGCGCCGAGCCGGAAATCGGGGTAGTAATCCTTTTCGGCCAGATCCACCCGCAGCCTTGCCGCCTCCAGCAGCCGCTCCCGAGCTATCAGCCGTGGACGGAGCATTTTTGCCCGCTCGGTCAGCTCCCGCTCCGGCAGCAGGGCGGGAGAACTCTCATCCACCCGTCGCGGCAGCACCACCTCGCCGCTGGCCGGACGGTCCAGCAGGGCGTTGAGGCGGATCGCCTCGTTGCGCCGCATCCCCTCCAGCATGATCTTTCTGTCCAGCAGGCGGGAGAGCTCCAGCTGGGCCAGCAGCACATCCTGCTGCAGCCCCTTGCCCACGCTGTATTTGCTCTGCGCCACCTCCACGAACTGGCGCAACAGTGTCTGGTTGCTGGCCACGGTCTCCAGCGCACGATCCAGGTAGAACAGGTTCCACCAGACCGTCTTCACATCCCGTGCCAGGGCCAGACGCAGCTCCGCCACATCCAGGCTGGCCGCCTCGGCCAGCTGTTGCGCAGCCGCCTCCTGCAGCGCCAGCTTGCCCGGAAAGGGCAGCGCCTGACTGATGCCGATCTGGAACTGGGTCATCCCCTCATCGGTCAGGGAAAAGCTGTCCAGCGGGACATTCTGCAGATTGAGATTCAGACGCGGATCCGGCAGCGTACCGCGCTGCTCCGGAATCGCGGCCAGCGCCTCCGCCCGGGCATTGATGGCCGCCAGCCCCGGATTGGAGGCCAGCGCCTCATCCACTGCCTGCTGCAGGCCGAGCGGCTCGGCTGCAAAGGCAGGAAAGGCGCCAAGCAGTAACAGAGAGAACAGTAACCGCCGTACAACGGTAACAGAAACATGACTAAACATTCACACACTCCAGAGACAGCACCCGCGGACAACGGCAACCGCCGATGAACGCAAGGTTCAACAGATGGAAATCACCGATCCGGAGACGGATCGATCCCTAGGCGTGTGAAGATCTGGGGGGTTTTCTATCCGCAGGGAGGGTAATACCCTGCATGGAGGTCTCGAACCGGGGTTGAGAGTGGGCAACTGCAGGACGCAGCACCGGAACGAAAGAGATAATCCCGACCGCATGGCAGGCCGGTGTCGAGCAGCAGTCATCAAGCGCAGCATGATCGCCACTATTGGCCGAATGATGAGCCGGTCCCGCATCATCGCTCACCACATGATAGACACAGGATACCTCGGCATCGGCCGCAACCGCAGGCATCTCCATTGAACTCATGCTGCTCATCGCAAACGCAGACTGCAACGGCTGGATCATTATCACGATGACCAGCAGCAGATAGAACGGTTTTGCGACGCGTTGATTCATGTTTTTCAGTATAGGCCTGTTTTTCCGCTACACGCAACAAATTATCGGCAGCGACATCAAAGAGACAACCCCGGATTCGAAGAGTTCCCTGGTTCAGGTTCTCGGTTGGGAGATACCCACCGCTTTAGCTGCAGGCTGTTGAAAAACGCTGTTCTTCGGCAGCCCGTTTGCAGCACAGGGATGTGCCGCCATTTTCAATGGCGCCAAGCCATTGAAAATGAAGGGGGGGGGAAGGGAAGTCGCCCTTTTCTGGCCCCGTGTTGAAAAAGACCACGGATGGGCTTTTTCAACAGCCGATTAGCCGATTTTTGAAACACAGTCGCTGTTATTAACCCGGCAGAGATCCCGCTCCAGGACAATACCGTTCATCCATTCTTTGATGTACGGGGCCTGCTCACCAGGAACAGCCAGATATAACCGCTCACGCCGGCCAACACCGATGCTGCCAGGATGCCGGTCTTGGCCATCAACAGATTTTCGGGTTGACCGGCAAAACCCAATTCGGCGATGAAGATCGACATGGTGAAACCGATCCCGGCCAGCAGGGAAACCCCGGCAATCTGGCTGAAAGAGGTTTCTGCGGGCAACCTGGCCACTCCCAGCTTCAGCACCAGCCAGCTCGCACCGGCGATACCGATAAACTTGCCCATCACCAGCCCCAGAACGACCCCTTGGGTAACAGGATGGGTCAGCGTCTCTCCAAACGCGCCGAAATCGACGGGAATACCGGCATTGATAAAGGCAAAGACAGGAATAACCAGAAAGGCGACCGGCATGTGCATGGTATGCTCCAGCCGCTGCAATGGCGTTCCCACCAGACGCACGCCATTCTCCAGCGTCTGCACAATCGCCCGCAGCTCCTCATTCTTCATTATGCTCTCACCCGGGCGGTAACTCTTGTCGAAGCGCGCAGTCAATCCCTTGAGATGCCGGCTGAACAGGGTTGGATCATATTTGGGGCGAGCAGGAATGGCAAAGGCGGTGAGCACACCCGCCAGAGTCGCATGCACCCCGGACTTGAGCATTGCGAACCAGAGCAGGATGCCGATCAGGAAATAGGGCATCGGCCTGCGGATGCCGGAAAAATTGAACACCACCAGAATTGTAAACAGCAGCGCAGCCGCTGCCAGCGCATTCAGGGCGATCTCCTCCGTGTAGAACAGGGCGATCACCATTACGGCGCCCAAATCATCCACGATGGCCAATGCAACCAGGAAGGTGATCAACGCCTTCGGAACCCGGCTTGCCAACAGCGCCAGCGCACCGATGGCGAAGGCGATGTCGGTCGCCATCGGAATGCCCCAACCCTGCACGGCATCGCCATCAGGGTTGATCGCAAAGTAGATCAGCGCCGGTACCACCATGCCGCCAACCGCTGCTACTATGGGTAATACCGCCTGACTGGGAACCGCCAGCTCCCCTACCAATATCTCCCGCTTGAGCTCCAGCCCCACCACAAAAAAGAAAAGCGCCATCAAACCATCGTTGACCCAGTGCTGCAGTGACTTCTCCAGCACATAACCGCCGATACTGAATCCAATCGGAGTGTGAACCAGATGCTGATAGAACCCGGCCAGTGAGCTGTTCGCCGCAAGCAGCGCCAGCAGAGCGCAGGCCATCAGCAAAAGGCCACTGGTGGTCTGCCGGTGGATGAACTCCTCGAACGGAGTAGCAATCCTTTTGAACGCCCTCTCCCAGGGAGCATAGATGATGTCCCCCTCTCCAGCATCGTGACTGCTGGACGACGGTGTGCGTTGTTCTATTGTCATAAAAACCCTTGCAAATCCAGAAAGATACGGGGTGGGAGCCGTTGCGCAGGACGAAACGACCTGCATACCGGCTTCCCCATGGAAACAATCCCCACCCGGGCGATGCCGATCCGGTCGAATCGACAGTGGCGAAACCATCGCCGGGGGTCATCGAATGAAAAAGATAACAGAGCCTTGCCCGAAGTGCGACAACCATTCCGAATCAAGGCACAATCCATCCGCGATGTTCCAGGTAGCACGCTGCAGAGCAAAACGGCAGGTTCCCGAACCCCGGGGAGTATCGTTCTTCAGGAGAGATCCCCGTCCGCAGAGCATGCTGGAAAAACTGCGTCGGAATAGGGCCGAAACACTGTTCATGTGTCTGGTCTGCCGCAGATCGGCACACCCTCGGCGTCGACAAAAAAACACTGCAGGAAACCCGCTCCTGCAGCGACTGTGGCTCCGTGTCCTACCCGAAAGAGCGGGAAAAAGCGTCCACACAAGGGACCTGACCAGCAGGTGTTACCTTACTATTCACCCGGCAACATATATATCGTATTCAGCCGTGGCATGTGGTTGAATATCATATAGGATCAAGGGCATAAGGCAGGCACCGGACCTGCGTTCCGGCACCTGCTCGAAGCCGCGAATGCGACAATTGCCGTGTCACATCCATCTACTCCCCGTCCGAGAAGGCTGTCAACAGATGTAGCAGACTCGAGAACAGATTGTATATCGAGACATACAACGTGACGGTAGCCATGATGTAGTTGGTCTCCCCGCCATGAATGATGTTGCTGGTCTCATAGAGAATCAGCCCTGACATCAGCAACACAAACATTCCGGATACCGCCAGTGACAGCAGCGGCATTTCAAAAAAGAGTGCTCCCAGACCACCCAGGAAAGCGACAATGATTCCCACCATCAGGAAGCCGCCCATGAAGCTGAAATCCTTGCGCGTAGTCAGCGCGTAGGCAGACAGCCCCAGGAAGATGGCGCCGGTTCCGCCTAGTGCGGTCACCACCATCGAAGGACCGTTGGCCAGAGCCAGATACTGATTGAGAATGGGGCCAAGTGTGTAACCCATGAAGCCGGTCAGGGCGAACACACAGAGGATTCCCGCTCCGCTGTTGCGGAACCTGCTGGTCAGAAACAGCAGTCCGAAGTAACCCGCCAGCGTGACAATCAACCCGGGATGGGGAAGATTCAGCATCATGGAGACACCCGCCACAGCGGCACTGAACAGCAGCGTCAGCGACAACAGGGCATAGGTGTTTCGCAATACCTTGTTGGTAGCCAGCGCCGACGCCTGTGATTGAGCAGCAGGAGAGTTGACGATATTCATCTCGGATACCTCGATTTTACAGAAATCACTATCTGCGGAAAATTTCTCCGCACACCGGATTGATAGTCTAGGCGGTTGCGCGAATATATAAAACTCGAATATTATTGGCAAATCATTCGTTATTTTCGATATATCGAGATGGCCAGGCTCAATTACAAGCACCTGCACTACTTCTGGGTGGTCGCCAGGGAAGGAAGTATCGCCCGGGCCAGCCAGCTGCTGCATCTCACCCCCCAGACCATCAGCGGCCAACTGAGCCAGTTTGAAAAGTCGCTGGGAACAAAACTGTTTACCCGCTCAGGTCGGAACCTGGTGCTGACCGAAAGCGGACGCACCGCCCTGGAGTACGCCGAAGACATCTTCCTGCTGGGGGCCGAGCTGGAGGATCGGCTGAGCAACCGCCCCGCCGGCCGGCCACTGCGCTTTTCCGTGGGGATCACCGATGTCATACCGAAACTGATCGCGCACCGCCTGCTGGAACCCGCCCTGCAACTTCCCGAACCGGTAAACATCATCTGCCGGGAAGGCAAACTGGACAACCTGCTGGCGGATATCGCCATCCACAAACTGGACATGCTGCTGACGGATCGCCCCATCAGCCCCGGCAGCAGTGTACGCGCATTCAACCATCAGCTCGGCGAATGTGGTACCACCTTTTTCGCTACCCCGGAGCTGGCCCGCAATTACCGTGACAACTTTCCCGACTCATTGAAAGAGGCCCCCATCCTGCTGCCGACGCACGAAACCGCTATCCGAAACAGCCTTAATCAATGGTTCGACGAGTTGCAGATCCACCCCGATATCAGGGGTGAGTTTGATGACAGCGCACTGATGAAGGCCTTTGGCCAGGCAGGCGAGGGGATCTTTATTGCGCCGACCGTAATCGAAAAGGAGGTGACAAGACAGTACAAGGTCGAAGCAATAGGACAGGCGGAGAGTGTTCGCGAACAGTTCTATGCCATATCGGCCGAGCGTAAGCTGAAACACCCAGCGGTCGTTACCATCAGGGATACGGCCCGGCAGCAGCTTTTTTGCTGAAACGCCTCGGGTATGCCGCTCCTGTCGGGAAGAGCATACCTGCAGGGTTCGGTCATCGACCCGGCAACAATACAGGTCGCATTCAGGGCTTCAGGAAAGTACCGAAACGAGGCGCAGTGCGCAGGGGACGGCCTGGCCCGCACTACCGGGACAACGCCTGACTGAAACCCGAACCGGAAAGATCTCTAATGAGTTTTATTGCTGGTTTTTTTTGCACCCGTCTTTGACGATTTTGGCGGCTTTGCGGGTAGCTTCCTCGCCTCTTTCCCGGCAGAAGGTGAACCACTGGTCAGCTTCCCTTTTCTTTTCTGATCCCGCCCTTTGGCAGTTGCCTTCTTGGGCTTGTTGTGGGAACTTTTTCCAACTCCCTTGCCCGGTTTGGCGCGGCAGTATCCACTCACACGGGTCCCGTTTTTCGTCTTGTAGCTCTCCACCCAGGTACAACCGGATTTGGCGGCACACTTCGCCCTGGAAGCCCCCTTGCAGACAGAGCTCGCTTGCACTGGAGCAGTGACAACCACTCCAAGCACAACCGCCACCACAACCGTGCGGGACAACATCCACATCTTTTTCATCATGACATTTCCACCTCACCTGTTACGTTAACCACGTCACATTTTAGCACATCCGTCAGAACGCTTTCTTTGACCGTTTTTCTGGGGCACAATGGCCGCTTCGGTTGTGTCCCCGCCAAGGATGAAACACGAAATGGAATATCGTGAACAAACCATTCAATCTGCAAAGATAACCGCTCCGCGAATCAAGAAGATCTTTCCACGGGAGCGGCTCCTGCGGCGACTGCAACGGCAGGAGGGAAGCGCCATGATATGGATCTCCGCCCCAGCGGGGTCGGGAAAGACCACCTTGGCGGCCGATTATCTGGCAAAAGGGAAGCTGAACTCCATCTGGTTCCAGATGGATTCCGGCGACGAGGATCCAGCCACCTTTTTTCACTACCTGGGGCTGGCCGTGGAGACATGCTGTCCGGCCTGCAGCCCGCCCATGCCTCGCCTGACGCCAGGACAACTCTCCGGACTGGAGGCCTTTACCCGGCACTATTTCAAAACGCTCTTTCTGCGTCTGAAACCACCTGCAGTACTGGTATTCGACAATTTCCAGGAACTGCCCGCCGCAGCCCCGCTGCTGACGCCATTCGGTGAGGCGTTCGCCAATATTCCGGCCGGTTTCCAGATCCTGATCCTGAGCCGGAGCGAACCTCCCGCCTGGTTCTCCGCTCTGCGTGCACGCCAGACCGCCGTGATGATTGGATGGGATGAGCTGCGGCTCACCGC
>JALSRO010000325.1 GCA_026984715.1 Chromatiales bacterium
ACCGTGGGTGATATAGAGCCGGGGCCGATTCCTATTTCTGCCGGAGTAGCGTTCTGCCAGTGACAGGTAGCTCCGCAGCTCTGTTTCCGACGCAGTTGCACAATGAGAAGGGGTATCGCATTGTGACATACGGATTCCGGCCACTTTGGCGCGTACCATGGCTCGATAGACCCGGTAGTAGTCCAGCAACAGCAGG
This sequence comes from Chromatiales bacterium, assembly GCA_026984715.1. GTDB lineage: Bacteria > Pseudomonadota > Gammaproteobacteria > Thiohalospirales > Thiohalospiraceae > DRMK01. The sequence goes on from JALSRO010000325.1 coordinate 197, forward strand.
CCGGTATAGTCGCCGCTGTACTCCAGCTGCCGGTTGAGAAACCGGAACGCCAGATCTGCCCGACCCCGGTACTCCAGATCCATGACAACGAAGGCGAGCTCGTTGACGATATCGATCCATCTCAGGGAAGGATTGAACTCGATACAGTCGAAGATGGTGACCCGATCATGAAGCAGCACCATGTTTGCCAGGTGCATGTCCCCGTGGCACTCTCTGATGTAGCCCTTTCGACGGCGCTCCAGCATGCTCTCGCGAAGGTGCCGGTAACAGGTGTCACTCCATTTTGCCACTTGTTCTATCCGCGCTTTTTTTTCATTATCTTCGACAAGTTGCAGCAGTATGGTAAAGTTGTCCCTTGCATGGATATGGATCTCTTCGGGTTTCCCCCATGGGGAGTCCGGTGCTGCCACGGTGATACGGCTGTGGAACTCTGCCACATCTCGGGCCAGCTGGTCGATATGGGAGGGGCGGAGGCGTTGTCGAGGCAGTAGATGATCCAGCCGGGCTTCCGGGGGGAACTGCACTATCTTGACCGCGTACTCGAAAGGGGGCCCTGTGCCGTTGAGCTCGGGTTTTCGGGGGGTTCCGCAAAAGCTCACCACCTCCTGATAGAGGGAGGGGGCCAGACGCCGGTTGAGACGCAGCTCCTCGAGGCAGAAGTGGTGACGCTTCTCCAGGGTGGAGAAGTCTGCAAAGCCCAGATTGACCGGCTTTTTGATCTTGTAGGCGTAGGGTCCGGTGAGCACTACCCAGGAGATATGGGTTTCGATGAGTTCGATCGAGTGTGCCGGGTGATCGTAGATTGCCGGGTTTTGCAGCGCCTCGAGGAACTCTGTTTGTTGTTGTCCGGTCATAGCGCGTTATCGAAGTTTTGCAGACGGTGAACCATATTCACACCCTCTCGCAGAAAATGCGGTCATATAACTGAATATTAGCAGAAGGCGCAGATGGCCTCGAAGAGTCCCCGGAAATCCAGCTCCCGCATGCGCAACGGTGCGCAGACCAATCGATGGCGCAGATTCCTGGCTCCCGTGGTTTCTGCGCTGCTGCTGATGACTGCTGCCTATGTCATCTATCTCGACTTCAATGTGCGCAGACAGTTTGAGGGTAAGCGCTGGGCGGTTCCGGCGAGCGTCTATGCCCGTCCCCTCGAGCTCTATCCGGGGATGCGGCTGACCCCGCAGCAGCTGCTCGATGAGCTACGGGCACTGGGCTATCAGCGTGTTGCGACAGAAGAAGGTGTTGGCAGCTATCGGGTGGAAGGGCGCCGCATATTCCTGGTGACCCGTCCGTTCCGCTTCTGGGACGGCCAGCAGGATTCGCAGCATGTGGTTCTGGGTTTCGACGGTACCACGCTGGCACGGATCGAGGATCTCGCCGGTGGGGCACCCATGACGCTGGTGCGGCTCGAACCCCGGCTGATTGCAAAAATCTATCCCGGCCATCATGAGGATCGGGTACTGGTGCGTATCGACCAGGTTCCCCAAGCGCTGATTACCACGCTGCTCGCTACGGAGGATCGCGGATTCTATCGGCATCACGGAGTGGCCCCCCTCTCCATTCTGCGAGCCATCTGGGTCAATCTGCGTGCCGGGCGGACCGTCCAGGGTGGGAGCACCCTGACGCAACAGCTGGTGAAGAATTTCTACCTCACCAACGAGCGCACCCTCTGGCGCAAGATCAATGAGGCCATCATGGCGCTGCTGCTGGAGTTCCACTATGGGAAAGATGAGATCCTGGAGGCCTATCTGAACGAAATCTATCTCGGCCAGGACGGACGGCGCTCCATTCACGGGTTCGGTCTGGCGGCCAGATTCTACTTCGGACGCCCGTTGCAGGAGCTGCATCTGCCCCAGATAGCCATGCTGGTCGGTCTGGTAAAGGGACCCTCCTACTATGATCCGCGGCGCCATCCGGAGCGGGCCGAGGCGCGTCGTAACCTGGTATTACGGATGCTTGCGGAGCAAGGGCTCATTGACCTCGAGCAGGAGCAGCAGGCCGCCGGGGAGACACTGGGGGTGGTTCCTGGAACCCCGGGCGGGATTACCCGCTATCCAGCT
>JALSRO010000326.1 GCA_026984715.1 Chromatiales bacterium
CGGCATGAATGCGACGCTCTACCAAGCTTTCAACCCTATCATCCAGCTGCTCAAGCCGGTCTCGCCGCTGGCCTGGTTGCCACTGGTGACCATGGTGGTGTCGGCCGTGTATGTTTCGGCCGATCCCATGTTCTCCAAATCGTTCCTGACCTCGGCCATAACGGTCACCCTCTGCTGCCTGTGGCCGACCATCATCAACACTGCGGTGGGAGTCGCCGGCGTCAGCAAGGATCTGCTCAACGTGAGCCGAGTGCTGCGTCTCGGCTTTTTCACCAAGACGGTGAAGATCGTGCTGCCCTCCGCCATTCCAATGATGTTCACCGGCCTGCGGCTCTCCCTCGGGATCGGGTGGATGGTACTCATCGCCGCCGAGATGCTGGCCCAGAACCCCGGCCTGGGCAAGTTTGTCTGGGACGAGTTTCAGAACGGCAGCTCCAACTCCCTGGCCAGGATCATGGTAGCCGTCCTGGTGATCGGGTTCATCGGCTTCCTGCTCGACCGCGGCATGCTGCTGCTGCAGAAAAAGGTTAGCTGGGACCGCAACGCCATCCTGCGCTGAGCCACGACCAATCCACGATGGAGACATCAATGAACAGCTATCTCGATATCGATCATGTCAGCATCACCTTTCCCACCGACAAGGGGCCTCTGAACGTCCTCGATGGCGTCGACCTGCGGGTCCGCAAGGGGGAGTTCGTGTCGCTGATCGGGCACTCCGGCTGCGGCAAATCCACCGTCCTCAACATCGTTGCCGGTCTGCTGCAGGCCACCAGAGGAGGCGTCATCCTCGAAGGGCGAGAGGTGAACGAACCCGGTCCCGACCGCGCGGTGGTGTTCCAGAACCATTCGCTGCTTCCCTGGCTCTCGGTATATGACAATGTACGACTAGCGGTGGACCAGGTATTCAAAAAAAGCAAATCCCGGGCGGAGCGCCATCGGTGGACGCTGCACAACCTGGAGCTGGTACACATGGAGCATGCCCTTGATCGCAAACCGGACGAGATATCTGGCGGCATGAAGCAGCGCGTCGGCATCGCCCGGGCACTGGCCATGGAGCCCAAGGTGCTGCTGATGGACGAACCCTTCGGGGCACTGGACTCGCTGACCCGCGCCCACATGCAGGACTCCCTGATGGAGATCCACCACCGCCTCGGCAACACCGTAATCATGATCACCCACGACGTGGATGAGGCGGTACTGCTGTCGGACCGCATCGTCATGATGACCAACGGCCCCTCGGCGCGCGTCGGGGAGATCCTTGAGGTCGATCTGAAACGCCCCCGCGATCGCCTGGCGCTGGCGGAAAACCCGGCTTTCAACCACTACCGGGCCGAGGTGGTGCGTTTCCTGCACGAGCGCCACGACCGCCCCAAAGGCGACGAGTCAGAAACGGTCGAGGAGAAACGCACGGACACGGGCAGCGAGCCGGGGAGCGAAAGACTGCGCGCGATTGGCTGATAGCGACCCTGGAGCACGCCGTACTCTACAGCTCCGCAACCACCCCCTGGTTCAAACGCAGCGGGGGCCTCCCTCCGCTCCCCCGCTGCCTCTGCACATACGGGGTCAGATCTTGCAATCACGCAAATGCAACGCAGTATGGCTGGGGTGTATTTGTAATACAATTACGCAAACCTGATCCCTAGCCCCACGGGTTGCAATCAAAAGGGTCAGAGTAAGTTGATGGCGTAGCAGCCATGCCTTTCAGCTCCGCCAGGTAGCGGTGCGCTGGGGCAAGCTTCTTCAGTACTGCTTTCGTTTCCAGTGAGATACCTCATCCCAACCCCTCATCCAGACAGTTCTCTGTAATACAGCGCTGCACTACCAGGTTTTCCACCCCAATCTGCCTTGCCTGCTCCTTCAGCTCCAGAAGCCGCTGCTCATCCAGCAGCGCAGGGTGGACGGTGGCGCGATACTCGCTCGCCACGCCGGACTCGCGCAGCAGCCGCGCACTCCGCCACGCTCGTTCGCCACTTCCGGGTACGCCGGTGATGCGGGGGTAGTCGGCGGCGGTGGTCTTGAGGTCCATGCCGACCCAGTCGAGATGGGGCAGCAGTGCCGACAGCCGTTCCGGCCAGGGGCCGGCGGTGTGCAGACCGGTCTTGAAGCCCAGTGCCCGCACCTGCCGCAGGGCCTTCGACAACGGACGCTGTTGCAGGGTGGGTTCGCCGCCGCTGAATACCACCGCGTCCAGCAGGCCGCGGCAGCGCCACGGGCAGCCCCGGCA
>JALSRO010000327.1 GCA_026984715.1 Chromatiales bacterium
GAACCCCATGATCTGCAGCATCCTGCCGTTACGCTTGTTGCCCTCTGTGTCAACGATCACCACCGGAGTGTTTGTCTCGACGCTGCCGCGGGTGATGCGGCCAATACCGATGACTCCCACATAGCTGCTGTAATCCAGCTGGCTGACCTGCATCTGAAACGGGCCGTCCGGATCCACATCCGGCGGAGTGACCCGTTCGGTAATCACCTCGAACAGGGGGGTCATGTCATCGGCATGACTGTCCGCCTCCAGGCTTGCGTAACCGTTCAGGGCCGACGCATAGACCACCGGGAAATCGAGCTGCTCATCGGTCGCACCAAGTTGATCGAACAGATCGAAGGTCTGATCCAGAACCCAGTCGGGGCGGCTGCCCGGCCGGTCGATTTTGTTGATCACCACAATCGGCTTGAGGCCGTGCTGCAGTGCCTTCTGGGTGACGAAGCGGGTTTGCGGCATGGGACCTTCCACCGCATCCACCAGCAGCAGCACCGAATCCACCATGGAGAGGATGCGCTCCACCTCACCACCAAAATCGGCGTGACCGGGAGTGTCGACGATGTTGATCCGGTAGTCACGCCACTTGATGGCGGTATTCTTGGCCAGGATGGTGATACCCCGCTCGCGCTCCAGCTCGTTGGAGTCCATCACGCGCTCCTCCACCCTGGCGCGCTCCTCGAAGGTGCCGGACTGATGCAGCAACTTGTCCACCAGCGTGGTCTTGCCGTGGTCCACATGGGCGATGATGGCGATATTGCGTAGATTCTGAATCACAGTGTGTCGTTCCGTTACATAAAAACGTGCCATTCTACCCGCTATCTACCCCGGGATGCACCTCCGGGCCAAAGGACAGGGGCCCCGAAGACCCCCCGGATTCAACCGGTAATGCGGCCTGCGTCACATCCCGGGAGGAAAAATATCGGGTATCATCCCGGCATACACACAACAATAGATTCAAAACATTCAAACTTGATTAACGGACGCCCAATATGCATCATGGTGCATCGGAATCATTGAAAATGAATATCAATAAGGGGTGAGCATGATTAAGCGAGCGGTTGGCGCCACCATCGTTTCCTGTCTGTTGGTTCTGTCTCTTTATGCTTCCACCGCTATGGCAGCGGAGAAGGCGCGCCGTTTCCGCCTGCCAGGAACCACGGGCGTGGTGGATCTGGCCAAGCTCCGGGGCAAGGTGGTCTATCTGGACTTCTGGGCCTCCTGGTGCATCCCGTGCCGCAAATCTTTTCCCTGGATGAACATGCTGCAGGCGCGCTACAAGGAGAAGGGGTTCGAGGTGATCGCTATCTCTCTGGACGAGGCTCCCGGCGACGCAACAGCCTTCCTGCGTAAATATCCGGCGGCATTCACCGTTGCCTTCGACCGCCGCGGCAAAGTGGCCGAGGCCTACGGGTTGAAGGTGATGCCCACCTCTTATCTTCTCGATCGCAACGGTCTCATTGTGGAAACTTTCCAGGGGTTCAACACCCGCCACAAGGCCAAGGCAGAGGCGGCCATCGAACGGCTGGTGGCGGGGAAATGAGCGCCCTTCGACTCCTGTTGGTTTGCTCCCTGGCGCTCACGCTACAGGCTTGTGCGGCATTCAAGCTGGAGCCGGTCAAGCCTTGGCAGAGGGGAACCCTGGCGCAGGACGCGATGCAGCTGGACGACGATCCCATCGAGAGCTTTGCCGATCAACATATCTACTTCAGCAAAGAGGCATCCACCGGAGGGAAGGGGGTCGGCGGAGGTGGATGTGGGTGTAATTGACGACAACAGAATCAAAAACAATGAAATCGATTCGTAACAAACTGGCCATCGCCACCTGCACCCTGCTCTCCCAGGGGGCACAGCAAGCGGCAGCGACCGACAGTTCATGGACCACCGACAGCTCCTACCTGTTCTACAGCGAGGCCGACAACCGGGTCACCGTCCACAAGATCATCACCAGCGCAGATGTCACCCTGGGTGACAGTGATCTGCTGTCACTGGAGGCGGTATATGACACGGTCACCGGAGCCACCCCTACGGGCGCCGTCAAGGCCAACAACACGGTGGCTGTCACCACACCATCCTCAGGGGGCAACGGCTTCAAGACCGCTTCCGGCACCCCCGACCTGGTACAGTTCGACGATACCCGGCTGGGGGTCAATGCAGGCTGGACCCACGACTACAGCCGTACCCTGAAGGTGGACTATGGGGCCAGTATCTCGGTGGAGCGTGACTA
>JALSRO010000328.1 GCA_026984715.1 Chromatiales bacterium
CAGCTCCGGGAGTGCCTGGTATTCGGATACCCAGCAGCGATAGACCCGGTAGGCGATGGCCAGCTGACCGGCTTCGTTGTAGACCTCGATGATCACATCCTTGCGAAAATCTTTCAGTGATACCTCCGCCCCGAGACCGGAGCCGAAGTTCCAGATCTTGTTGGCCCATTTTTCGAACTCGGTATCGTGGGTGACGCCGCGCTCCAGGGTGATGGCTTCATACTTGGTCTGTCCCGGTGATTTTCGCGAGCTGCTGGGGTCGCCGCCCTCGCGGTGTTCCACCAGTTCCGTGGTGCGTTTGAGGGCGCCGATCTTGCTTACTCCCGCGACATATTTGCCATCCCATTTGATGCGGAACTTGAAATTCTTGTAAGGGTCGAATCGCTGTGGATTAACGGTAAACTGTGCCATTGTCAGCTCCTTTAAACTTCAAGTTCGCCAGCGATCTGCTGAAGTTTGATGATGACGAATTCCGCGGGCTTGAGGGGTGCAAATCCCACCACGATGTTGACGATGCCACGGTCGATATCGTTTTGCGTGGTGGTCTCCTTGTCGCACTTGACGAAGTAGGCTTCGCGGGGGGTTGTTCCCTGGAATGCGCCCTGGCGAAACAGGTTGTGCATGAAGGCACTGACGTTGAGCCGGATCTGCGCCCACAACGGTTCGTCGTTTGGCTCGAATACCACCCATTTGGTGCCGCGGAACAGGCTCTCTTCGATATAGAGTGCGGTTCTCCTGACTGGAATATACTTCCATTCATCGGCGAGAATATCCGCCCCTCTCAGGGTGCGGGAACCCCATGCGATTCTTCCGATCACTGGAAAGCTGCGCAGGCAGTTGATGCCCAGCGGGTTCAGTTCGCCATTCTCCGCATCGGTCAACATTACCGACAGTCCCTGCGCGCCCTTGAGGGTGGCTTCCATCCCGGCAGGGGCTTTCCAGACGCCACGCTGGGTGTCGGTGCGGGAGAAGATCCCGGCGATGGTGCCGCAGGGTGCAAACTCCTCCAGCTGACCGTCGCGCAATGGATTGGGCTGCTTTATTCTGGGAAAGAAAAGGGCGGCATTTTTGCTTCGGGTCCCCACATGATCGGTGCCCGAGTCGGTGAATTTTTCAACCGCTTCTGTTTTGCTGGTCCAGTCGCTGGGGGAGTCCACCAGCAGCATGGCGCGGCGTTTTTCACAATAGGCTGCCGCATCGGCCACCAGGCTGACATCCACATCGCGGTTGGCTTTGCCGGCGGTGTCCTTGTAGGGCGGGATGCAGAGAATGTTGAACAGATCTGCCTGCTCCAGGGCGTAGAGCCCCTTCTTGTCTTTCTCGGCGTCGGTCGGGGTGAAGTCGTCGGCCTTGGTCAGCGCCTGACCATCGGTGGCCTTGTCCGTATCCGCTACCGTATATTTTCCGTCTGCTGGCCGCGCCGCCGGATCCGGCAGGGTCTTGACCTGGACCAGATCAGAGTTGTTCTCCAGCACCTTGTCCAGCTGGCGCGGTCCCTCCACTACCGTGACGTTCAGGTAGATTTCACGTGCGCCGGTTTTGAGATCCTCGATGGTGATGTTGAACAGGTCGGTGACCTCCACCCCCTGTCTTGCAGCAACTTCGGTGGTGGCGCCATCGTCATGGGTTACCTCTGCCTGAAGATGGTTCCCCCAGGCGCCTGGGGAGGCGGCTTCCAGCACCGTATTGTCCACCGAAAGTTTGGCTGTCGATGTTTCATCACCTGCATTGAACAGCCGGACGATTATCGCCTGCATGCCACCGTTGCGGTAGAAGTCGCGCACGGCGAAACTCATGCTGCTGTTCAGATCCAGTCCGCCGAACAGCCGCTCGTAGTCCGCGTAGCTGTTGATGGTCGTGGCCTCGTTCACCGGCCCGCGTTTTGCGCGCCCGATAAAGGCGGTTATCGATGTGGCGACACCCGTGATGGTTCTTACACCACTGGGAATCTCCTCTATATATACACCGGGGTATGAGATTGGAGCTGGCATATCGATTGTCCCTGATTTGGAGGTTGATTGATCTGGTTCGGAATTTGTTGGCCGAACAAGCCGATACCGTACTGAAAGAATAGGTTAAGGAGCTACAGGTGGTTAGGACTTTTTTGCAAAACGGTGGTACTTTTTTGCAAGAGAAATATTCTGAAAAACATCCCGCTTCGACCCCCGGGAAAAAGGGCACTCCGTTTGCAGGGTGCCCCTTTTCCCTGAATGGTTTACG
>JALSRO010000329.1 GCA_026984715.1 Chromatiales bacterium
GACCTCGACGAGGGAATGACCCTTGCCTGCGCACTGCGCCTTGTTCCGGCGCCTGCCTGAAGCCCTGAATGCGACATATATTGTTGCCGGGTTAATACGTATCGGGAATGAGACATCCGGTGTGGCTACAGAATCTCCAGGGCCACCTCCCGGGCCTCTCCATCCTGCAACCGGTAGCCGCGCATCTCCAGAACCCCCTTGGTGTTCAGGGAGATGATCAGATAGAGGGCGTCCGGGTATTCTGCCTGTTCCAGATCGGTGCTGGAGGGTACCGCGGGGCTGTGCGGATGGGAGTGATAGATGGCAAACAGCTCTTCACCCCGTTCACGCATCGTGCGCAGGGCGTCGACCAACCCCTTGGGGTCCATCTGGAAAAGCTTTCCCGGACGGCTGGCGACGTTGTCCACCGGATAGACCTTCGAGGGCCGCCCATGGTGGCTGGAGACGAGACCGCAGACCTCGCTTTCCGGTGAGTGCTGGGCCTGGGCAAGCAGCCGGTTGACCAGTGGGCGGGGGAGGGTAGCCGTTTTTTCACTCATGGGGTTTGACTCCCGGTTGTTTGTTGTGGCAGACGGGGCAGTGCGGATCCTGCCGCAGTTTTACGGTACGGAACTCCATGTTCAACAGATCCAGCAGCAGCAGGCGGCCCTCCAGGGCGGAGCCCGATCCAAGCAGTAGCTTGATTGCCTCGGCGGCTTGCAGGCTGCCCACCACTCCTACCAGCGGAGCCAGCACTCCGTTTTCGCTGCAGCTCTCCTCCATCTCGTCGCCGCTACGGTAGAGGCAGCGGTAGCATGGGTTCTCTGGTTGCTGGTTGGGGAACAGCGCTATCTGGCCCTCCATGCGGATGGCGGCGCCCGAGACGAGGGGCTTGCCCGCTTCGACGCACGCTTCGTTGATGGCGTAGCGGGTGGTGAAGTTGTCGCTGGCATCGATAACCACGTCGGCCAGCCGGATCTGCTCCTGAAGGGCAGCCCCCTGCAGGCGCCTGTTTACAAGGGTGAGTTCGATATCCGGGTTGAGTTCTTTCAGATGTTCTGCTGCCGATTCAGTCTTGGGCCGGCCGATATCACTGCTGGCGTGCACGATCTGCCGTTGCAGATTGGAGAGCTCTACAGTATCGAAGTCGCTCATTACCAGATGGCCGATGCCGGCGGCGGTGAGGTAGATGGCAGCGGGAGAACCCAACCCTCCCACTCCAATCAGCAGGACGCGGGAGTCGAGCAGTCTCTGTTGCCCTTCGATATCTATCTGGGGCAACAGGATGTGGCGGCTGTAGCGCAGCAGCTGTTCATCGTTCATGACCGGGATTATAGCGCCTGCGCGGCGGTGATACGATGGTGCCCTGCCAGATCGGGGTAGCACTGAATGGAGTGGTAGCCGGAGTGGCGCAGTAGCTCGCCGACTGCTGCCGCCTGATTGAAACCGTGTTCCAGCAGCAGCCATCCGCCAGGGTTTAGATGGGAACGGCCATCCCGAACCAGGGCGCGAATGGCATCCAGGCCTTCTGCGCCGGCAGTGAGCGCACTGCGTGGTTCGAAACGGAGATCACCCTCCTCCAGATGGGGATCGCCCTCCGCAATGTAGGGGGGATTGGAGGCAATCAGATCGAACCGCTCTTCGGCCAGTGGCCCATACCAGCTGCCGTGACGGAAGCGGATGTTGTTGAGTTGGTGTCTGGCGGCATTGCGCTTCGCCGTCGCCAAGGCTTCGGTGCTGCAGTCGGTGGCTACGATCTGGCAGTGGGGACGTTGTTGCGCGACAGCGATGGCGATGGCGCCGCTTCCGGTACCCAGTTCGGCGATCCGTGACTCCTTGTCATCGGGTATGCGGCTGAGGAGCTGCTCCACCAGCAGTTCGGTTTCGGGGCGCGGGATCAGGGTAGCCTCGTTGACCTCCAGTGATAGCGACCAGAATTCGCTCTGGCCAGTGAGATAGGCAACTGGCACACCTCTCTGGCGCTGTTCGAGAAGCCGATCGAAGTTGGCGAGCTGCTCCCGTGAGAGGGGGTGCTCCGGCCAGGTGTAGAGCCAGGTGCGCGATCTCTCGAGTACGTGGGCCAGCAGCAGCTCGGCGTCCAGCCGGGCAGTGTCATACAGGGGAGCGAGTCGGGAACGGGCGCGACGGAGGGCTTCCGTAACGGTGGTGATGTTCACTGCTCTGCGGCCAGTGCCGCCAGTTGATCGGCCTGGTATTCATTTATCAGGGGCTCGATG
>JALSRO010000330.1 GCA_026984715.1 Chromatiales bacterium
AAACTCTAAATTCTTATATAACCATACATCGCTTTAACTCGCAGGTCAACAGGATGGTAACATATTTTTTCCCCGTTGATCCGTATCAATTCTGGGGGACAGAGTCTAACACAGAAAATACCCCTTTGGCCAACGCGACTCCCAGCCGTTCGGCAAAGCGATCGAGATAGTTTGGCCGTACGGTGTAGTCGACGATATCTTCGACACCGACAACCTCCCTGGCAACATAGCTGGTGCTTCCCAGGGCATCGACCAACCCCAGCTCCACTCCCTCTTCACCGGTCCAGATCAGACCGCTGAATATCTTCGGATCCTTCTTCAGCCGTTCACCTCTGCCAGCGCGTACCGAGGCGATGAACTGGGAGTGAATGGTGTCGAGCAGTTTTTTGACATGTTCCACCTCTCCGGGTTTGATGGGGGAGAAGGGATCCAGCAGACTCTTGCTTTCACCCGATGTGAGCAACCGGCGCTCGATTCCGAGCTTCTTCATCGCCTCGGTGAAACCGAAGGATGAAGGGCTGAAGGGGCTCATGGTGACTCCGATCGAGCCTACGATGCTGGCTTTGTCGGCATAGATGCGATCGGCCGCGGCGGCAATATAGTAACCCCCCGATGCGCCCATATCGCTGATCACCGCGTAGAGCGGGATATCTGGATGCTGCTGTCGCAGACGGCGGATCTCGTCATAGACATAGCCAGCCTGTACCGGGCTTCCACCCGGGCTGTTGATGCGCAGGATGACTGCTGCAGTGTTGCTGTTGGCAAATGCCTGGCGCATTGCGCTTATGATGTTGTCAGCGCTTGCCTGCGCGTTCTCGTCGATGACTCCCTGGACTTCGATCAGGGCTGTATGCCTGCCTACGGTGGTCTCCAGCTCGCCCCATTCGCGCGGCAGAAACAGGAACAGCAGCAGGAACAGATAGCCGAAAGCGAGCAGCTTGAAAAAGATACTCCAGCGGCGGGTGCGGCGCTGTTCGTTCAGGCTGGCAAAAGCAAGGCGGTTGATGAGATCTTTCTGCCAATCCTGTTCGGCGGCTGGGGATGCTGGAGGGGTACTCTTCTGGTTGTCTCGTTCCATGGATGATATACCTCGTGTTGAGATTCAGACCGAAATCAGGAGCGGCCACCGTTGGTCAGCAGCCAGTCATGCAGGGCGGCTACATCGTCTACGCATGCGATCGGCTCATGGCGTAGCAGCCGTTCTTTCTCATGTACGCCGTAGCCAACTGCGAGCGCTGTCATACTGGCGTTCTGTGCCATCTGCAGATCATACTCGGTATCTCCGATCATCAATGCCTGCCGGGCTTCGACCCCCGTCTCCTCGAGCAGCTCGAACAGCATCTGTGGATTGGGCTTGGATGCGGTATCACCTGCACAGCGCGTGGTGAGAAACATCTGTTCGAGGCCAGTATCGTGCAGCACCTTCTGCAGACCTGCCCGGCCCTTGCCCGTGGCTACCGCAAGCCAGTGGCCGCGCTGCTTCAGATCGCGCAGCATGGTGGTTACTCCTGCAAACAGTGGTGCAGGGGTGGTGTCCGACGCCAGAAAGTGGTGGCGATAACGCTTGGCCAGACGCTGCCGAGTCTTGGGGTGACAGTCCGGAAACAGCCTGCCGATCGCCTCCTCCAGCCCCAGCCCGATGATGTCGCGGATCGCATCTTTGTCCGGCTTTTCCAGCCTCAGATCCTCCGCGGCTGTTTCCATGCATGCGACGATGCGCGCCTCGGAGTCCATCAGGGTACCATCCCAGTCGAATATCAGCAGCTGATAACTCATCTTGTTGTCAGGAGTTTCTCTTGATTCGCTCCAGGAGCGCTTGTAACTCATCCTCCAGTGGGGCTTCCACCCGGATCGGCGGACCGCCTGGTTCCAGGCGGAAACGCAAGGAGTGGGCGTGCAGGAAGAGCCGGGTCAGGCCGTCCGCCCGCATTCGCCGGTTGAACTCGGGAGAGCCATATTTTTCGTCGCCGGCAATAGGGTGTCCGGCATGCGCAGCATGGACCCTCGCCTGATGGGTACGCCCGGTGAGCAGTCTGATCTCCACGAGCGTGGCCTGACGGTAGTGAACAAGGGGGCGGAACAGGCTTACGGAGGGTTTACCGGTGGGATCGACCCGGACTACCCTTTCGCCGGATGCCAGCTGATTCTTGCGCAGTGGCGCGGCCACTCTTCTGCTTCCTCCTTGCCATCTTCCGCTCACCAGAGCCAGAT
>JALSRO010000331.1 GCA_026984715.1 Chromatiales bacterium
ATTCGGGTGGTCGCATCGGGAAAACTGGTGGATTCAGGCCGGGTGGCCTGGGCGCTCTGCGCCGGGGCCGATTTCGTGGTGACCGGGCGGGGGTTCATGTTTGCGCTGGGGTGCATCCAGTCGATGCAGTGCCCGCACAACACCTGCCCGGCAGGCGTGACCACCCACAACGAGCGGCTGCAGAAGGGTCTGGTGGTGGAGGAGAAGGCAAAGCGCGTGGCCAGCTACGCCCACTGGGTCAACCATGAGGTGGACCTGCTGGCCCACTCCTGCGGTCTGGCCAATGCGCGGGAGTTTCGGCGTGAGCATGTGCGCATCGTACAGCATGCGGGGCATAGTCTGCCGCTCGATGAGATCTACCCTTATCCTTCCCCGGGGCAGGTAGAGGCTTGAATATCCGATTTCCGTCCACATGTTATGGTTAACGCTATTCAACCAATGGGGAGCCCATACCGATGCGAATGGACAAACTGACCACCAAATTCCAGATGGCCCTTGCCGACGCCCAGAGTCTGGCGCTGGGGCGAGACCACCAGTTCATCGAGCCGCTGCACCTGATGACCGCCCTGCTGGACCAGGAGGGGGGTACGGTGCGCCACCTGCTGGCCCAGGCGGGGGTGAACATCGACGGGTTGCGCTCGGCGCTTGGGGAGGCGCTGGACCGGCTCCCGTCGGTAGAGGGGGCGGGCGGCGAGGTGCATATCTCCAACGAACTGGGGCGCCTGCTCAACCTTACCGACAAGCTGGCCCAGAAGCGCAAGGATCAATACATCTCCAGCGAGCTGTTCGCGCTGGTGGCGGTGGAGGACAAGGGGCAGCTGGGTGACATACTGCGTGGCGCGGGTGCCAACAAGGAGGCGGTGGAGAAGAGCATCGAGGCGCTGCGCGGCGGGCAGCAGGTCAACGACCCCAACGCCGAGGATCAGCGCCAGGCGCTGGAGAAGTACACCATCGATCTCACCGAGCGCGCCGAATTGGGCAAGCTGGACCCGGTTATCGGCCGTGACGACGAGATCCGCCGCACCGTCCAGGTGCTGCAGCGCCGTACCAAGAACAACCCGGTGCTGATTGGCGAGCCCGGCGTGGGCAAGACCGCCATCGTGGAGGGTCTGGCGCAGCGCATCGTCAACGGCGAGGTGCCCGAGGGGCTGAAGGACAAACGCATCCTGTCGCTCGACATGGGCTCCCTGCTGGCCGGGGCCAAGTTCCGCGGTGAGTTCGAGGAGCGCCTCAAGGCGGTGCTCAACGACCTGGCCAAGCAGGAGGGGCGCATCATCCTGTTCATCGACGAGATCCACACCATGGTGGGGGCCGGCAAGGCGGAGGGCGCCATGGATGCCGGCAACATGCTCAAGCCGGCACTGGCGCGCGGTGAGCTGCACTGCGTGGGCGCCACCACGCTGGACGAGTACCGCCAGTATATCGAGAAGGATGCCGCCCTGGAGCGCCGTTTCCAGAAAGTGCTGGTGGATGAACCATCGGTAGAGGACACCATCGCCATTCTGCGCGGCTTGAAGGAGAAGTACGAGGTACACCACGGTGTCGAGATCACCGACCCCGCCATCGTCGCGGCCGCCACCCTGTCCCACCGTTACATCACCGACCGGCAGCTGCCGGACAAGGCCATCGATCTGATCGACGAGGCCGCCAGCCGCCTGCGCATGGAGATCGACTCCAAGCCGGAGGAGATGGACAAGCTGGAGCGCCGCCTCATCCAGCTCAAGATCGAGCGCGAGGCGGTAGCCAAGGAGAGCGACGAGGCCTCACGCAAGCGGCTCGAGAAGCTGGAGCAGGAGATTGCCGATCTGGAGCGCCAGTACAGCGATCTGGAGGAGATCTGGAAGGCGGAGAAGGCCGCGCTGCAGGGCACCCAGCACATAAAGGAGGAGCTGGACCGGGCGCGCATCGAGCTGGAGACCGCTCGCCGTGCCGGTGATCTGGCGCGCATGTCCGAGCTGCAGTACGGACGCATCCCGGAGCTGGAGAAGCAGCTGGAGATGGCGGCCCAGGCCGAGCAGCAGGAGACGCAACTGCTGCGCAACAAGGTGACCGAGGAGGAGATCGCCGAGGTGGTCTCCAAGTGGACCGGCATCCCGGTCTCCAAGATGCTGGAGGGCGAGCGCGACAAGCTGTTGCGCATGGAGGAGGCGCTGCACAGCCGCGTGGTCGGCCAGGACGAGGCGGTTAGGGCTGTGGCCGACGCCATCCGCCGCTCGCGTGCCGGGCTCTCCGACCCCAATCGGCCGAACGGATCGTTCCTGTTCCTCGGCCCCACCGGCGTGGGCAAGACCGAGCTGACCAAGGCACTGGCGGAGTTCCTGTTCGACACCGAGGATGCCATGGTGCGCATCGACATGTCCGAATTCATGGAGAAGCACTCGGTGGCCCGTCTCATCGGTGCCCCTCCCGGTTATGTAGGTTACGAGGAGGGTGGCTACCTGACCGAGGCGGTGCGGCGCAAGCCCTACTCGGTGATCCTGCTTGACGAGGTGGAGAAGGCTCACCCCGATGTGTTCAACGTGCTGCTGCAGGTGCTGGATGACGGCCGCCTCACCGATGGTCAGGGGCGCACCGTGGATTTCCGCAACACCGTAATCGTGATGACCTCCAACCTCGGCTCTCAACAGATCCAGGAGATGGCCGGCGAGGAGAACTACCAGGCGATGAAGGCTGCGGTGATGGAGATTGTCGGGCATCATTTCCGGCCGGAGTTTATCAACCGTGTGGATGAAGTAGTGGTGTTCCACCCACTGGGCAAGGAGCAGATCCGCGCCATTGCGGCCATCCAGGTGGAGCAGCTGCGCAACCGTTTGCGGGCCCACCAGATGGATCTCGACATTACCGATGCCGCACTGGACAAGCTGGGCGAGGCCGGATTCGATCCCGTCTATGGCGCGCGGCCGCTGAAGCGGGCCCTGCAGCAGTCGATAGAGAACCAGCTCGCCCAGGAGATCCTGGCCGGCAAGTTCACCGTTGGCGACGTGATCGAGGTGGATGCGCAGGAGGACAGGTTCATATTTCGCAAGGCGGAGCGCCGGGCGGAGGTGGCCTGACGGTGGGTTGGAACAGTAGTTCGCCGACAGTGGGGAGGGAGTGATGCCTTCGTTCGATGTGGTTTCGGAAGTGGACATGCATGAGGTCACCAACGCGGTTGATCAGGCCAATCGGGAGGTTGGTACCCGTTTCGATTTCAAGGGGAGCGAAGCGAAATATGAGCTCGATGGGACGGAGATCACTCTCGATGGCGAGGCCGAGTTTCAGCTCCAGCAGATGCTAGACATTCTGCAGACCAAACTCAGCCGACGGGGTGTGGACATTGCCTGTCTGGAGAGAGGGAAAGTGGAGGTCACCGGCAAGCGCGCCCACCAGAAGGTGAGGTTGCGCCAGGGCATCGACAGAGAGCTTGCCAGAGAGATCGTCAAGTTGATCAAGGACGGCAAGTACAAGGTGCAGGCTGCGATTCAGGGAGAGAAGGTGCGGGTCAGCGGTAAGAAGCGGGATGAGTTGCAAAAGGTGATCGCGATGCTGCGGGAGGCCGATCTCGATCTTCCCCTGCAGTTCGAAAACTTCCGTGACTGAAGGATGCCCGTGGCTACTTCCCCGCCCGGATCAACCCTCCCAGACCTTCCCTCTCCAATGCCTGGTTGAGGTGGTGGCGGATTGCGCCGGCGTCCTCCATGGCGAGCGCTTCTTCCAGAAGAGAGGCCGCCTGCCGTCTGGTGAAGCTGCGGATTACCCACTTGATGCGTGGCAGCCCGGAGGCGGTCATGCTCAGCGAGTCCATTCCCATTCCGAGCAGTAGAACGGCTGCCGCCGGGTCGCCGGCCATTTCACCGCATACACTCACCTCTTTGCCGTATCGGTGGGCGCTCTCCACCACCTGAATCAGTGCCCGCAACACCGCGGGATGCAGTGAATCGAACAGATCTGCCACCCGGGCGTTGTTGCGATCCACTGCCAGCAGGTACTGGGTGAGGTCGTTGCTGCCCACAGACAGGAAATCCACCCGTGATGCTATTGCCCCTGACTGGTAGACTGCGGCAGGCACCTCCACCATTACACCAATCTGTGGTGTGTCCAGCGATTCTCCCAGCTCCTCGCTCAGTTCGCAGTGAGCCCGCTGAATCAGCCGCAGCGCTTCGTCCACCTCCGACAGGGTACTGATCATCGGCAGCAGCAGCCGCAGATTACCCACTCCGTGATTGGCGCGCAGCATGGCACGCAGCTGTACCAGAAAGATCTCGGGGTGGTCCAGGGTGATGCGGATTCCGCGCCAACCCAGAAAGGGGTTGTCCTCTTCGATGGGAAAGTAGGGGAGGCTCTTGTCGCCGCCTACATCC
This sequence comes from Chromatiales bacterium, assembly GCA_026984715.1. Lineage (GTDB taxonomy): Bacteria > Pseudomonadota > Gammaproteobacteria > Thiohalospirales > Thiohalospiraceae > DRMK01. The sequence goes on from JALSRO010000331.1 coordinate 4,341, forward strand.
AAGGTGCGCAGGGTCACTGGCTGCGGTGCGAACGACTTCAGCACGGTACGGTAGATCTGCAGCTGCTGTTCCTCTCCGGGGAACTGCTCCGCCACCAGAAAGGGGAACTCGGTGCGGTAGAGGCCGATTCCCTCTGCACCACTGTCGCGTGAGGGGGTGATGTCCGCTATCAGGCCGGAGTTGATATAGAGCGGGACGTGGATTCCGTCGGGGGTTTCGGCCGGAAGGTTGCGCAGATGGGAGAGATCGGCGGTCAGCCTGGCCTCTTCCCGAAGCAGC
>JALSRO010000332.1 GCA_026984715.1 Chromatiales bacterium
CTCGGCGCGTACGTCGGGTGAGGGGGAGATATAGAGGCGGCCGGTATAGCCGTCGGCAATGATCTCGCAGCCGTCGATACGGCTGACCGGCAGATCCTTGGCCCCCATTACGGCAGGAACGCCCATGGCCCGGCACAGGATGGCGATATGGGAGCTGCTCGAACCGTGGGTCGAGACGATACCGGTCAGCTGTCCTGCCGGTACCTCGGCCAGCATGGTGGCGGTGATCTCTTCGGCAACCAGCACGGTCCGTCGCGGATAGGGTGGGCGGCTGCGCTGCGTTTCCTGCAGGTAGTAGAGGATGCGCAGCCCCAGATCGCGAATGTCGTCACTGCGCTCGCTGAGATAGGGGTCGTCCATCTCCTGGAAGATGCGCACATGCTCGTTGATAGTGTCCCGCAGTGCACCCTGGACCCAGTTCCCGGCCTGTATATGTTCGATGACCCGGTTGCTCAGGGTACCGCTGTCCAGCAGCATCAGATAGGCGTCGAACAGCGCCAGCTCTTCCGCCGGCAGGATCTTCTCCAGACGTTCGGAGAGCTTCCTGATATCGCGCTTTACCGCTGCTACTGCATTGTGGAATGCGGCCTCCTCCTGCTCCGGATCCTTGGCCTGCCGATCGGGAATTGCGCTCAAATCGGCATGTGGATAGACCACCACCGCTGTTCCGATGCCCACCCCCGGGGCACCGGCGAGCCCTTGCAGTGGTCGGTTTTCCGGGAGGGGCTGTCGTTCCTTTCTGGTTCGCTGTAGGTCGCCGATGCCACCACTCGCCTCCGCATGGGCGATTCCGCCGGCCAGCTGGGCGGCGATGGTGATCATGAATGAGAGTTCAGTGGTGTCGAAGCGCAACCGCTCCCGCCGCTGAACCACCAATACACCCAGCAGCTTGCGGTGGTGGATGATGGGGACCCCCAGAAAGGCGTGATAGGGCTCTTCGCCACTACCGGGGCAGTAGCGGTAACGTTCGTGCTGTGGGGCATCGTCGAGATTGACCGGTTCGTTGCGCTCTCCCACCAGACCGACCAGGCCCTCTCCGAAACCGAGCCGTACCCGTCCCACGCTGGCAGGATTGAGTCCTTCCGTTGCCATCAGGATGTGTTGCTGGCTGTCGTAGTCGGTGAGATAGACCGAGCAGAGCTCGACCTCCATTGCCTGTTTGACGCGACGCACGATGAGCGTCAGCGCCTGTTCCAGATCGGGAGCGCAATTGACCTCTTCGATAATCTTTCGCAGTACTTTCAGCATAGTGCGGTTCTCTCAGGAGAGTGCTGCGCCTGGCGGGCAACTGCCCGGTTTGCTCCTGATGTGGATCGTGCCTGTGTTGGGAGGTAGTCATTTTCCCGTGGCCTTTCCCGCAGATCCATGTGCCATACGGCATTTGAACCCCACGTTCGGTACGAGCTCACGCTTGCTTCAGAAGCGAGCCGGCCACTCGCCGGGTAGTCACTCAACCTTTACGATTTGAGGGATACCGGGGTGGCTCCAGGGAGAGCAGCGGCGCCAGCTCCCGCAGGGCGTTCCGGTAGACCTGCCGCTTGAAAAACACCACATCCTGAATCGGATGCCAGTAGTCCACCCAGCACCAGCGATCGAACTCCGGTTTTTCACCGCGATCGAGACAGACGGCGCTCTCTTCACCCACCAGCCGGAGCAGAAACCATTTCTGCTTTTGGCCGATACACAATGGGGTGCTGTTGCGCCGTAACATCCTCTCCGGCAGACGGTAGCGCAGCCAGCCACGGGTATAGCCCATGATTTCGACATGCTCTGGAAGCAGCCCGATCTCTTCCGCAAGCTCGCGGTACATCGCCTGTTGAGGGGTTTCGTTGTGCCGGATGCCACCCTGCGGAAACTGCCAGGCGTCCTGCCGGATTCGGCGGGCCCATAGAACACGGTTCTCCCCGTTGGTAACGATGATACCTACGTTGGGCCTGAAACCATCCGAATCAATCACTTGAATATCTTCGCCGTGGCTGCCGTCAGCCCTGATTGTTCCACAAATGGGCGTCGCAGGGCAAGACAGGCCCTCCCCTCTTGGTATGATATATCTCTTGTTTCTGCAATCTGGAGAGCCGGGACGTGGCAATGGCGATATTCGATCTGGACAATACATTGCTTGGCGGGGACAGTGACTACCTGTGGGGGGAGTTCCTCGTTGAGCACGGGGTGGTGGAGAGGGAACACTATGCGCGTGAAAACCGGCGGTTCTATGAGGAGTATGCTGCTGGCACCCTGGATATCGAGGAGTTCATGGCCTTCAGCCTGAAGCCGTTGTCGGAGCATCCGGTTGCGGAGTTGGAAGCGCTGCGGGATGAATTTCTGCAACGGAAGATCCGTCCGGTGCTGCTGCCGGCGGCGCAGGAGCTCCTTCGGAAGCATCGGCGGCAGGGGGATTATCTGCTCATCATCACCGCTACCAACCGCTTCGTGACCGAGCCCATCGCCCGATTGCTGGAGGTGGACGATCTCCTGGCGACGGACCCCGAGATGGCCGGCGGCAGATATACCGGCAGGGTGGCGGGTGTTCCCTGTTTCCGCGGGGGCAAGGTGGAGCGTCTGCGGGAGTGGCTGGCGGCGACCGGCAGAGATCTGGCCCATAGCTGGTTCTACAGTGACTCCCACAATGATCTCCCGCTGCTGGAGCTGGTCACCTACCCAGTTGCGGTGGATCCGGATGAAACCCTTGCACGCCATGCCGAACTGAAGGGGTGGCCGGTGATCTCCCTGCGCAGCTGATGTTCAGGCGCCTCCCCTCCCTTGCGTGGCTGCCGCTGCTGGCGCTGTTTTCGGTTGTCACCGTGGGGATTGCACTCAACTCCGGCACCATCCAGGTGGGATGGTTCGGAGTGGGGGAGATTCTGCTCGGTGGCGGTGGTGGAATCGAGCGGCAGCTGGTGATGGAGTTGCGCCTGCCACGGGCACTTTCGGCGTTCGCTACCGGCGGTTTACTGGCATTGTCGGGAGCGCTGCTCCAGGTTCTGTTACGCAATCCCTTGGCGGATCCCTATGTACTCGGTGTTTCCGGAGGAGCTGCAGTGGCTGCCTTGCTGGCGATGATGGCAGGGGTCGGGGGGTGGTGGTTCACAGCCAGCGCATTCGGTGGGGCAATGGTCGCTATCGCCCTGGTTTTCGGCCTGGCCCACGGACGAGGCAGCTGGAGCGATACCCGCCTGTTGCTGGTGGGGGTGGTTGTCGCGTCGGGTTGCGGTGCCTTGCTCTCTTTTCTGCTGGCCATAGCCCCGGAGCAGGATCTGCGCGGCATGCTGTTCTGGTTGATGGGGGATCTGAGCCATGCGGGAAGAGCGCTTCCGGCGCTGCTGGTGCTGGCGGGGGGCATGGTACTGGTTGCCCCGCTGGCCCGCAGCCTCAACGTGATGGCGCGCGGCGAGCTTCAGGCGGCGGCGCTGGGGGTGGAGGTGTCGCGCCTGCGCCTGGCAATCTATCTGTCAGCATCCCTGTTTACTGCCACCGCAGTGACCCTGGCAGGGAGTATCGGATTCGTCGGGCTGGTGGTGCCCCACTTGCTGCGTCTGCTGATGGGAAACGATCAGCGCCTGCTGCTGCCTGCGGCGGTCATGCTCGGCGGTGGTTTGCTGGTACTCGCGGATACCCTTGCCCGTACCGTCATCGCTCCCCAACAGCTCCCCGTGGGGGTGCTCACCGCGCTGCTGGGTGTGCCGGTGTTTCTCTATCTGCTGCAGCGCCACCGGTGATCCCGTTGCTGAAGACCATCCATCTGCAGGTGGCCATTGGTCCCAGAATGCTCTGCCGGGATCTGGGTTTCGAGGTTCTTCCGGGGCAGTGCTGGGGGGTTCTCGGCCGCAACGGGGTGGGAAAGAGCTGTCTGTTGCACACCCTGGCGGGCCTCTCGTCTCCGGCTTCGGGGAGCGTGCTGCTGGCGGGAGAGCCTGTCTCCACTCTGCCACGGAAACAGATCGCCCAGAGGGTGGGTGTACTGTTCCAGCAGCAGTCTGATTCCTTCCCCGCCACGGTGATGCAGAGCGCTCTCACCGGCCGCCATCCCTATCTTGGTCGCTGGCAGTGGGAGAGTGAGGAGGATATCGAACTGGTACATGAGAAGCTGGCTCTGCTGGGTCTGGAGTCCATGGTGGAAAGGGAAGTGACGACCCTCTCAGGGGGCGAGCGGCAGCGCCTCGCCATCGCTACCCTGCTGGTGCAGCAGCCGGAACTGCTTCTGATGGATGAGCCAACCAACCATCTCGATATCAACTACCAGATTCGGGTGCTCGATCTGTTGAGCGGCATGTGCGCCCACGGTGGGGCTGCAGTGGTGATGGTATTGCACGAGGTCAATCTGGCGATCCGCTACTGTGACCATCTGCTGCTGCTGTTCCCCGACGGAGAGGCGCTCCACGGCAGGAGGGAGCGGATCCTGGATGCCGAAATACTGGCCCGTCTCTACGGCCATCCCATGGTGGCTCTGGACGGTCCCCATGGCCCAATATATATACCGGGATGATCACCACCTGCACATCTGCCGGAGATGGTGAGTGAGAGCCGGGAGGCCCATCGTTCTCCGGCTTGGTCAATCGGCGGGCAGGGCGGCCTCGACAATCCTTGTCGCATCCAGATAGTTGTGTGTTGTAAACGCATCCCATTCCTTCTCGATCTTCCCCTGCTCTCCGCCCACGATATCGGTCGCCTTTTTGCGTTTCCTGGTGAATTTGGCCGCGAAGTGGGGATCGCCGGCCGTCAGCTCATCGACCGGTACCCGGTTGACCAGATCACGTGCCCGGGCCGCTGCTCCGGCGAGCTCTGGCTGCGGGGTGTCCGAAGTCAGCAACAGGGTTTCGGCCCGCTGAATGGCGGCCATTGCCCCCTGTAGCTCTTTCAGCCGGTAGGTGATCATTACATCGAACAGCGAGTTGACCACATTGTAGCGTTGCCGGCTTCTCAATACATCGAAGGCGATGTGGGCCCCCAGCTCATCGGGGCCGTAAGGGTGGGGAAAACCGGGGGGGAGTTCGTTCTCCAGGTAGGATGCTGGCCGTATCGGCAAGCGGCGTATCCGGGGTGCCAGGAGTAGCCGCTGCCCCTTGGGGGAGAGTAGAAACTCGATAAACCGGCCAGCCAGCTCCGGATGGGGTGCTTGCTTCAGTATGGCGACACTGGCCGGAACCAGAACGGTCTCGGAAGGATAGACGAACTCCACTGGTGCCCCGGCTGCCTTTGTCATCAATCCGTAGAAATCGATTACGACGCCAATCCCGAACTCCCCGCCGGCGACCCCCTTGGGTACCCCGCTGCTCTTTGCGGTGATGCTTTTTGCATTGGCGGCGATGGCTTTGATCAGTGCCCATCCACGATTCCAGCCCCGCAGCTGCAGGATAGCCTCGATGGTGAGATGGGTGGTACCGGAACGGGAAGGGGCCGAGAGGCCGATATGGCCCCGGTACTCCGGCCGGGTGAGATCGATCCACTCCCGGGGCTTGGCCAGCCCATGGTGCTGCAGGTAGTCATTGTTCCACATGATTCCGTAACCTGCAGCGGCAAAACCGCAGTAGTAGCCATCCGGATCGTTTACCGGGTAACCACTCAGGCGCCTGGGGATCCCTTTCGCCAGTGGACGGTACCTGCGCAGCATCCCCTTTCTCTTCAACACCTCGAATGCATCGGGGGCCGACACCCAGAACAGGTCGGCGCTGTCGTGGCCCCTCGCCGCCTGCTCCAG
>JALSRO010000333.1 GCA_026984715.1 Chromatiales bacterium
CGCTGTCGGCCCACACCACCGAGTCATCGGCCGGACTCTCTATCACAAGCGAACTGTAGATCGGGCCAGGGGGCGGGGCAGGGCGTTGTTGGGAGCGAGAGCCGCCTTCCGATGCAGAAACGGGAATCCGAATCTGAATCGAGGGGAGTGGTTCGATTTCAATCTTCTGCGCCCCCGCACCGGCCTGATCGGAGAACAGGGGAACTCCTCCCGGCCCGGTGGACTTGTACACCTCCTGAGCCAGAACGAGCAGTGGCAGAACAACCGACAAAACTACCAGAATGAGCCGCATGGCCACAAGCATAGCCCAGCGGGAGAAGGGCGACAACATCACATTGTTACAATCCTATAAAACAACAGCGCCCCCAAACAGGGGGCGCCGCTCTTCGACCAACGCCTCCCGTCAGACGCTGTAGTACATATCGAACTCGACCGGATGGGTGGTCATCCGCAGGCGCGTGATATCCTCCATCTTGAGCTCGATATAGCCATCGATCATGTCGTCGGTAAACACCCCGCCAGCTGTCAGGAAGGCGCGATCGTTGTCCAGCGCCTCCAGTGCCTGATCAAAGGAGTGACACACTGTCGGAATATTGGCCTCTTCCTCCGGCGGCAGATCGTAAAGATTCTTGTCCATCGCCTCGCCCGGGTGAATCTTGTTCTGAATCCCGTCCAGACCGGCCATCATCATGGCGGAGAAGGCCAGATAGGGATTGGCGGTAGGATCGGGGAAACGAACCTCGATACGACGCGCCTTAGGATTGGTCACGTAAGGAATCCGCACCGAGGCAGAGCGGTTGCGCGCCGAATAGGCCAGCATGACCGGGGCTTCGAATCCGGGAACCAGTCGCTTGTAACTGTTGGTGCTGGCGTTGGTGAACGCATTCAGGGCCCGTGCATGCTTGATGATACCGCCGATATAATAGAGAGCCGTCTCCGAAAGCCCGCCGTACTCGTTACCGGAGAAGATATTGACTCCATCCTTGCCAAGGGACTGATGGACATGCATGCCGGTTCCATTGTCACCCACCAGCGGCTTGGGCATGAATGTAGCCGTCTTGCCATATGCATGGGCAACGTTGTGAACGCAGTATTTGAGGATCTGCACCTCGTCCGCCTTGCGCACCAGTGTATTGAAGGCGGTACCAATCTCACACTGCCCGGCAGTGGCCACCTCGTGGTGGTGAACCTCGGTGGTCAGGCCCATCTCCTCCATCGCCAGACACATGGCGGCGCGGATGTCATGCAGCGAATCGACGGGAGGAACCGGGAAGTAGCCACCCTTGATGCTGGGACGATGGCCGATGTTGCCCCCCTCGAAGGTGGCCTCGGAGTTCCACTCGGCCTCTTCCGAGTTCACCTTGTAGAAAGCGCCCTCGATTCCGGCACCCCAGCGTACATCGTCGAGAATGAAAAACTCCGGCTCGGGACCGAAGTAAGCGGTATCCCCGATACCGGTGGATTGCAGATAGGCCTCGGCACGGCGCGCCACAGAACGCGGATCCCGCTCATAACCCTGCATGGTGTTGGGTTCGATGATGTCACAGCGGATAATTAGGGTGGTTTCGTCGGTGAACGGATCCAGTACGGCGGTATCGGGATCCGGTTTGAGGATCATGTCAGACTCCTGAATCCCTTTCCAGCCCGCGATAGACGAACCATCGAACATCTTTCCCTCGGTGATGGTATCTGCATCGACTGTCGCCGCCGGGTAGGTGACATGCTGCTCCTTACCCCGGGTGTCCGTGAACCGGAAGTCGACAAATTTCACCTCTTTCTCTTCCATCAGCTTCAACACTTTGTTAGCCATTTACGCGCCTCCAGGCAGTTATTGTTTAGACAAGTCCGCTCGAAAAAGCTGTTCTACCATAAAAGCATTAAATATGCCATGCCCTCCGCCAGGCCGCAAATACTGGGCTGGCGGGGAACGCGGTCGGGATCGGCACTATCATGAATCAACAGAGAAGCCTGCCGCACCAGTATGGTGCATCCTTGGGGGGACGACGCCGGAGTGCAGGCTGCCCCGCCTGACTATTAACCCGGCAACAATATATATCGTATTCAGCCGTGGCGTGCCGGCCCGCAGGCTGCGTTACCCCATCTTGCTGTAGAGTGGCTACAACGGCGATGGGCCGCCTTGCTGCGAACCGGCACGCCACGGCCTGTCATTGAATATCATAGAGTTAGGGGCTT
>JALSRO010000334.1 GCA_026984715.1 Chromatiales bacterium
GCCATGAGGAACATGAGCTCATGGTCGGCGTAGGGATAATGCAATTTCAGTGGTGCGGAGAAGCCCCGCAGGAGAGAAGGTGTCGGCTCTTCCGCCACTTCCAGAAAGGTAAAACTCTGTTCATTCCGGGTGACTTCCAGCAGCGACGGATGCACTGTATCGTCCGCCCGTTGCAGGGGCATGTCCCTGCCATGGCTATCCAGCAACCCAACCACTACCGGAATATGAAAGGCAGGCTTGCCGGATTGTCCCGGCGTATCCGGTACGTGTTGGGAAAAATGCAGCTGATAGGTTCTGGCTTCGGCATCATATTTCCCGCGCACCTTGAGTTCCGGGGTTCCTGCATAGTCATACCAGTGTTTGAACTGATTCAGATCCCGCCCCGATGCCGCTTCCATGCAGGCCACAAAATCGTCGGTAGTCACCGCTTGGCCATCGTAGCGTTGAAAATACAGGTCTGTGGCCTTGCGAAACAGCTCCGGTCCCAGCAGATTTGCCTGCATGCGTACCACTTCCGCCCCCTTTTCGTACACGGTGACGGTGTAGAAGTTGTTGATCTCCATGTAGGATGCAGGGCGCACGGGATGTGCCATGGGGCTGGCATCCTCGGCGAACTGGTGGGCACGCAGCACGCGCACATCATCGATGCGTTTTACACCGCGATCACCCATGTCGGAGGAAAACTCCTGATCTCTGTAGACCGTGAATCCTTCCTTCAGGGACAGCTGAAACCAATCCCGGCAAGTGATGCGATTGCCGGTCCAGTTGTGGAAGTATTCATGGGCGATGACCGCCTCGATGCCCTGATAATCTTCATCGGTCGCCGTATCGGGCCGTGCCAGCACATATTTGGAGTTGAATATATTCAGCCCCTTGTTTTCCATCGCTCCCATGTTGAAATCATTCACGGCAACGATATTGAACACATCCAGGTCATATTCCCGCCCATATCGCTCTTGGTCCCAGCGCATGGAGTTGATCAGAGAGCGCATGGCATGCTCACATTTGTCGATGTTTTCGGGTTCGACATGAATGCGCAGGCATACCTTGCGACCGGACGCCGTAGTGAAATGATCTTCAATGTGTTTCAGGTCCCCCGCTACCAGGGCGAAGAGATAGCTGGGCTTCGGGAAAGGATCCTCCCACTCGGCATAGTGACGCCCGTTTGGCAAATCACCCTGCTCCAGCGGATTGCCGTTTGACAGCAACACCGGATATCTGGACTTGTCCGCTTCGATGCGCACCTTGAAACGCGCCATGACATCCGGACGATCCTGATACCAGGTGATACGCCGGAACCCTTCGGCCTCGCACTGGGTACAGAACATACTGCCGCTGCGATACAGACCTTCCAGGGCGGTGTTGGTTTCCGGTGACAGTTCCACTTCCGACTCCAGCACAAACCGCTGCGGCGGGTTGAACAGGGTCAGGCCCTGGTCATCGATGCGATAGGCGTCGGCATGCAACTCGCTGCCATCCATACGCAACCAGATGGCCTTCAGTCCCTCCCCGTTCAAACGCAGTTCGGAGGCCCCTGCGCTATGTTGCGGGTTTTTCTCCAGCGTCAAGCGGGAAATGACCCGGGTGCCCTGTTCATGGAGATGAAACTCCAGATCCACGGTATCCGTGATCCAGGCGGGAGGCTGGTAATCCTTGAGATAAATACTCCTGGGAGTGGCATTTTTCCACATAGCAAGGTCGCTGGCCGCAAAGGGCGTTAGCTCGAAAGGGCACAGTTTACCCTGTTTTCAAGCGTAAAAAAGATGCTAGGATATGCGGATATAACAATATTCGTTGTGCCATTGGAGAAAGCTGCCGTGCCATCACCCCATATCGTCGTCTATTCCACCGCCATGTGTCCTTATTGTGTTCGCGCCAAATCCCTGTTGCAGAACAAGGGCGTGAAGTTCGAAGAAATTCGCGTGGACATGGACAGGGACAGGATGGCAGAGATGATGCAACGCAGCAACCGTCGCACAGTTCCCCAGATCTTTATCGACGATTTCCATGTGGGGGGATTCGACGACATGGCCCAACTGGATGCCTATGGCAAGCTCGACCCGCTGCTGGGGCTGACACCGCACAATGACGAAGCCGCCTTTGCCCACAGCATCGATGCCTCTGAAGACGGCCCCACCTGATTACCCGTAGCGAACATGGATCAGCAAGAAAAGATGCGT
>JALSRO010000335.1 GCA_026984715.1 Chromatiales bacterium
GGGTCCCAGGCTGTATGCCTCGTCCGCCTTTTTGACATGCAGGGCGTAGCGATCCGCCTCCGCATAAACGGCCACCGACTTGATGCGCATCTCGGCGCAGGCCCGTGCGATACGTACGGCAATCTCGCCGCGATTGGCAATTAATATTTTTTTAAACATTGTTTGCCGAGTATCCGGGAAAAGGGGGCGCTGTCAAGTGGTGTTTTGCGACCCGACTCATTACAATTCCGGGCTATGATTATCTACGATCTGATATGTGCGCAGGGGCATGGCTTCGAGGGATGGTTCGACGACGCCGAAGAGTATGAAAAACAGCACCGCACTGGAGCCCTGACCTGTCCGGTCTGTGGTTCTGCCGAGGTTCACAAGGTTCCCAGCGCCAGTCACATCAGCCTCAAGCGCGATGCCATGGTCCCGGACGAGCAGGTGCGCAACCGGGAGCTGCTCAAGCGGGTGCATGAGCATGTAGAGCGCAATTATGAGGATGTCGGGGCGAAATTTGCCGAAGAGGCGCGCAAGATGCACTACGGCGAACAGGAGCAGCGCAACATTCGCGGAGCGGCAACCTGGTCGGAGTTTACCGAGCTGCGGGAAGAGGGTATCGAAGTACTGCCACTTCCTGCCAAACCGGTTGCCAAGGACAAACTCAATTGAACAATCAACCCGCTCCTTCCTCTATCGTTTTTCTGTTGACCTCACTGTCGTTCGCCGGAGCGGAAGTTCAGGTGGTCAATCTGGCCTCCGAGCTGCGGCGCAGGCACTGGAAGGTTCGGGTTGTCTCCATGTTGCCGCCCGAGGCGCTGGCGGACAAACTGGAGGAGCAGGGCATTGAGTATGTCTCCCTGAACATGCGCAGGGGGGTGGCTGATCCGCGCGTTCTGTTCAGACTGGCCAGGCTGCTGCGCGGATGGCGGCCCCAGGTGCTGCACTGCCATATGGTTCATGCCAACCTGCTGGGCCGGCTGGTGCGGCTGCTGGTATCGGTTCCGGTCGTGGTATCGACGGCCCACAGTATCAACGAGGGGGGATGGTTGCGGGAGCGGCTCTACCGGTTCACCGACTCCCTGGCCAGTATCACCACCAACATCAGCCAGGCTGCGGTGGATCGCTATGTCGAGGTTGGGGCGGTTCCCCGCGGGCGGATTCGTTTTATCCCCAACGGGCTGGATCTGGAAACGTTCCGCTCCAATCCGGAGCTGCGCCAGGAGATGCGCCGCAAACTGCAGCTGCTGGAGCCGTTTATCTGGCTGGCGGTGGGCCGGTTTGACGAAGCGAAAGACTATCCGACCATGCTGCAGGCGTTTGCCAGGACGGCAGGGGAGCAGCCCGCGGTATTGCTGCTGGTGGGCGGCGACGGACTGGAAGAGAAGATGATGCCGCTGGTGCAGCGGCTGGGCCTTGAGAGCCGGGTACGATTTCTGGGGGTGCGGGATGACATTCAACTGCTCATGAAAGGGGCGGACGGGTATCTGATGTCGTCGGCCTGGGAGGGGATGCCGATGGTTCTGCTGGAGGCAGCGGCTACCGGCCTGCCGATTGTGACCACGGATGTTGGCGGCAACCGGGAGGTGGTGGAGGATGAGGTCAGTGGTTTCGTGGTGGCGCCCGGTGACCCGGACGAGCTGGCCCGGGCCATCCGGCGGATGATGGAGCTGCCGGAGAAAGAGCGCCACATGATGGGGGAGGCGGGACGCAGACGGGTAGAGCAGCGCTTTGGCCTGCAGGCCGTCGTCGATCAGTGGGAGGCGCTTTATGCCGAGTTTGGCGGATAATGGGTACAAGGTCCAGGAAGATCCATGAGCCGGATTTACCGGGGCTTCCATCATCTTGTTGTGTTGTAATCAGCAGTTGTTTCACCACAGTTTTGTTGCCCTCTGCCTTCAAGGCAGCCTGTCCGATTTCGCCTCGGATGCATACCGGTCGAAGACGATCAGGTTGCCGGCCTGGTTGACGGTGTGTATCCCCATTTCATGCAGTTCGGGGCGGGGCAGGATTCTCTTTACTTCAACCTCTTCATACCGCTCCGTGTCGAGACGGGTTACCTCGTTGATGGAGAGGGCGTAGCCATAACACACTGAGCAGTCCTGGGCGGGCCGGTAGAGGCGCCCGTCGCGTTCGAACAGCCATCCCGCCGGCCGTGCTGAACGCACATCGGAGCGGATGGGGTTACAGGGGTGGG
>JALSRO010000336.1 GCA_026984715.1 Chromatiales bacterium
GAGAAGAGTGGCGAGATCATCGCCAATGCAAACGACGAGATCACCACTGAGTTGCTAGATCGGCTGGTGCAGGCCGGCGTCAAGAAGTTCCAGACTATCTATACCAACGATCTGGACAATGGTCCCTATATCTCCGAGACGTTGCGTGCCGATCAGAGCAACAATCGCCTCGAGGCGCTGGTGGAGATCTACCGGGTGATGCGTCCCGGCGAGCCTCCCACAAAGGACTCCGCCGAGGGGTTGTTCCAGAACCTGTTCTTCACCGACGAGCGCTACGATCTCTCCCCGGTAGGACGGATGAAGTTCAACCGCCGCGTGGGGCGTGAGGAGATTACCGGTCCGGGAACGCTGACCAAGGAAGATATCATTGCCGTCATGAAGACCCTGATCGACATTCGCAACGGTAACGGGGTTGTGGATGATATCGATCATCTGGGTAACCGCCGTATCCGTTCGGTGGGTGAAATGGCCGAGAACCAGTTCCGCGTGGGGTTGGTGAGGGTTGAGCGGGCGGTCAAGGAGCGGCTCAGTGTGGCCGAGTCCGAAGAGCTTGTGCCGCAGTCGCTGATCAATGCCAAGCCGGTCTCAGCCGCTGTGAAGGAGTTCTTCGGCTCCAGTCAGCTGTCGCAGTTCATGGACCAGAACAACCCCCTCTCAGAGGTGACCCACAAGCGGCGCATCTCGGCCCTCGGACCGGGCGGTTTGACCCGCGAACGGGCCGGATTCGAGGTGCGTGACGTGCATACCACCCACTACGGGCGGGTGTGCCCCATTGAGACGCCAGAAGGTCCCAACATCGGGTTGATCAACTCGCTGGCGGTCTATGCCCGCACCAACGAGTATGGTTTTCTCGAAACCCCCTATCGGAGGGTGGTGGATGGCAAGGTGACCGATGAAGTCGACTATCTCTCGGCCATTGATGAGAGTAACTTCATTATCGCCCAGGCCAACGCAGCCCTGGATGAGGAGAACCGGCTCGCCGACGAGTTGGTGACCTGTAGGCACCAGAACGAGTTCACCATGACGACTCCGGACAAGGTGCAGTACATGGATGTGTCGCCGAAACAGATCGTTTCGGTGGCCGCATCACTGATTCCGTTTCTCGAGCATGACGATGCCAACCGTGCCCTGATGGGGTCAAACATGCAGCGTCAGGCGGTACCGACACTGCGTGCCGACAAGCCGCTGGTCGGCACCGGCATGGAACGGGTGGTGGCCATCGACTCCGGTGTTACCGTGGTCGCGCAGCGTGGCGGCGAGATCAACTCGGTGGATGCTGGGCGCATCGTGGTTCGGGTCAACGATGACGAGACGGTGCCGGGAGAGCCGGGCGTCGATATCTATAACCTGACCAAGTACACGCGCTCCAACCAGAACACCTGTATCAATCAGCGGCCATTGGTGAAGCCGGGAGACAAGGTGGCGCGCGGCGATGTGCTGGCGGATGGTCCCAGTACCGACATGGGGGAGCTGGCCTTGGGGCAGAATCTCCTGGTGGCCTTCATGCCCTGGAACGGTTACAACTTCGAGGACTCCATTCTGCTCTCCGAACGGTTGGTACAAGAGGACCGCTTCACATCTATCCACATAGAGGAGCTGACCTGTGTGGCGCGGGACACCAAATTGGGCTCGGAGGAGGTTACCAGCGACATCCCCAATGTGGGTGAGAGCGTGCTCTCCAAGTTGGACGAGGCCGGTATCGTCTACGTAGGCGCGGAGGTCAAGCCAGGCGATATTCTGGTGGGCAAGGTGACCCCCAAGAGCGAAACCCAGCTGACTCCGGAGGAGAAGCTGCTGCGTGCCATCTTCGGCGAAAAGGCGTCGGATGTGAAGGATACTTCGCTGCGGGTTCCAGCCGGGATGAACGGTACGGTCATCGATGTGCAGGTATTTACCCGTGACGGGGTGGAAAAGGATGCGCGCGCCAAGGCCATCGAAGAGGCCGAGCTGGAGCGGTTCCGCAAGGATCTGAAGGATCAGCTGCGTATCGTGGAGGACGACAGCTATGCGCGAGTGGAGAACATGCTGGAGGGGCAGGAGGCAGCTGGTGGCCCCAAGAAGCTCAAGTCCGGCGACAAGATCACCCGGGAGTACCTCTCCGGATTGACACGGGACAAATGGTTCGAAATCCGCCTCAAGGATGACGAGGCCAACGACCAGCTGGAGCTGATCGCGGAGCAGCTGCAGCAGCTGCGCAAGGAGCTGGACGAAAAGTTCGAGGAGAAAAAGGCCAAGCTGGCTCAGGGTGACGACCTGGCACCGGGTGTCCTCAAGATGGTGAAGGTCTATCTGGCAGTCAAACGGCGCATCCAGCCTGGTGACAAGATGGCAGGGCGCCACGGGAACAAGGGTGTCATCTCTACCATCGTTCCGGTGGAGGACATGCCTCACCTGGAAGATGGCACTCCGGTGGACATCGTTCTCAATCCGTTGGGCGTCCCCTCACGCATGAACGTTGGCCAGGTGCTCGAGACCCATCTGGGTTGGGCCGCCAGGGGCGTGGGGCTGAAGATCGGCAGAATGCTCGAGGAGCAGGCCAAGATCTCCGAGCTGCGAGAATTTCTTGGCAAGGTGTACAACAGCAGTGGCAAGCAGGAGGATCTCGACTCCCTCAGTGATGAAGAGCTGAAGGAGCTGGCCGGAAACCTTACGGCAGGTGTTCCCGTTGCCACGCCTGTGTTCGATGGAGCTTCCGAGGAGGAGATCAAGGCAATGCTGAAGCTTGCAGATCTGCCTGAAACCGGACAGACAACGCTCTACGACGGGCGAACCGGGGAGAAGTTCGACCGACCGGTGACCGTAGGCTATATGTACATCCTGAAGCTGAATCACCTGGTCGACGACAAGATGCATGCCCGCTCCACCGGCCCGTACAGTCTGGTCACCCAGCAGCCACTCGGGGGCAAGGCACAGTTTGGCGGTCAGCGTTTTGGAGAGATGGAGGTATGGGCGCTGGAGGCCTACGGCGCCGCCTATACCCTTCAGGAGATGCTGACGGTGAAATCCGACGATGTGGCGGGTCGTACCAAGATGTACAAGAACATCGTGGATGGCGATCACCATATGGAGGCCGGTATGCCGGAATCGTTCAACGTCCTGCTCAAGGAGATCCGAGCCTTGGGGATCGACATCGAACTGGAGCAAGTGGATTAACGACGCCGTACCTGCCCGGTGCAGATCAGCGGTCTGCACCGGGATGAATACAACGAGGGCAAGACTTTGAAAGACTTACTGAATCTTCTGAAACAGCAGAAACATGTCGATGATTTTGACGCCATCCGTATCGGCCTGGCCTCACCCGACAAGATTCGCTCCTGGTCCTACGGCGAGGTAAAGAAGCCGGAAACCATCAACTACCGCACCTTCAAACCGGAGCGGGATGGGCTGTTCTGCGCCAAGATCTTCGGTCCGGTAAAGGACTTCGAGTGCCTGTGCGGCAAGTACAAACGGCTCAAGCATCGTGGCGTGATCTGTGAGAAGTGCGGTGTCGAGGTGACCCAGTCCAAAGTGAGGCGGGATCGAATGGGCCACATCGAGCTGGCCAGCCCGGTGGCCCATATCTGGTTCCTGAAATCCCTGCCGTCGCGGATGGGTCTGCTGCTGGACATGACACTGCGCGATATCGAGCGGGTGCTCTATTTCGAGGCTTTCGTGGTGATCGATCCCGGAATGACCCAGCTGGAGCGGGGGCAGCTGCTCAACGATGAGCAGTATCTGGACACTATCGAGGAGTTCGGTGACGAGTTCGATGCCCGTATGGGTGCCGAGGCGATTCAGGAGCTGCTACGGGGTTTGAATCTGGAGGCCGAGGCGGCCAAGCTGCGTGAAGATATCGCTGCGACCAACTCCGAGACTGCGCTGAAGAAGCTGTCCAAACGGTTGAAACTGGTGGAGGCGTTTATCGATTCCGGCAACAAGCCGGAGTGGATGGTGCTCAATATCCTTCCGGTGCTGCCGCCGGAACTTCGCCCGCTGGTCCCGCTGGAGGGAGGGCGCTTCGCCACTTCCGATCTGAACGACCTGTACCGCCGGGTGATCAACCGCAACAACCGGCTGAAGCGGCTGCTGGAGCTGAATGCGCCCGACATCATCGTGCGCAACGAGAAGCGCATGTTGCAGGAATCGGTGGATGCGTTGCTGGACAACGGGCGTCGCGGTCGGGTCATCACCGGTTCCAACCGGCGTCCGCTGAAGTCGCTTGCCGACATGATCAAGGGCAAGCAGGGGCGCTTCCGGCAGAACCTGCTGGGCAAGCGGGTGGACTACTCGGGACGTTCCGTAATTGTGGTGGGTCCCACTCTCAAGCTGCATCAGTGCGGGCTGCCAAAGAAGATGGCGCTTGAGCTGTTCAAGCCGTTCATCTTCAGCAAGCTGGAGATGCGTGGGCTGGCTACTGCCATCAAGGCGGCCAAGAAGCTGGTTGAGCGAGAAGGGCCGGAGGTATGGGACGCACTTGAACAGGTGATCCGGGAGCATCCAGTGATGCTGAACCGGGCACCGACCCTGCACCGGTTGGGGATCCAGGCGTTCGAGCCGGTACTGGTGGAGGGCAAGGCGATCCAGCTGCACCCCTTGGTGTGCGCCGCCTTCAACGCCGACTTCGATGGTGACCAGATGGCCGTTCACGTGCCGTTGTCGCTGGAGGCGCAGCTGGAGGCCCGAACCCTGATGCTCTCCTCCAACAACGTGCTGTCGCCGGCCAATGGCGAGCCCATCATCGTGCCATCTCAGGATGTGGTTCTGGGGCTCTACTACATGACCCGGGAGCAGGTGAATGTCCATGGAGAGGGAGGAGTATTCGCTGATCTCGACGAGCTGCAGCGCGCCTACGCCAACAAGGCAGTGGATATCCATGCCCGTGTCCGGGTGCGGGTGCGGGAGGTGCTGATCGACGGAGAGGGCAACAGGAGAGAGCAGACCACCATAAAGGAAACGGTTGTAGGCCGTGCGCTCCTTTATGCCATCGTACCGGAGGGGCTGCCGTTCGAGCTGGTGGACCAGGACATGACCAAGCGCGCCATCTCCAATCTGCTCAACAGCGCCTATCGGCGTCTGGGACTGAAAAGTGCTGTTATCTTCGCCGATCGCCTGATGTATACCGGTTTCAAATATGCCACCGTGGCGGGCGTATCCTTTGGTATCGACGACATGGCGATTCCTGCCGAGAAGGAGAGCATCCTGTCGCGGGCGGAGCAGGAGGTCAAGGATATAGAGGACCAGTTCAACTCAGGTCTGGTGACCAACGGTGAACGCTACAACAAGGTGGTGGATATCTGGTCACACACCAACGACCAGGTAGCCAAGGCGATGATGGCCGGCCTGGGTACCGAAGTGGTGAAGGATGCCAAAGGCAGGAAGGTGGAGCAGAAGTCGATGAACTCCATCTTCATGATGGCCGACTCCGGGGCGCGTGGTAGCGCGGCCCAGATCCGGCAGTTGGCCGGAATGCGTGGTCTGATGGCTAAACCGGATGGTTCCATCATCGAGACTCCAATCACTGCCAACTTCCGGGAGGGGCTGAACGTGCTGCAATACTTCATCTCTACCCATGGCGCACGCAAAGGGTTGGCAGACACCGCGCTCAAGACCGCCAACTCCGGCTACCTCACCCGGCGTCTGGTGGATGTGGCCCAGGATCTGGTGGTCACCGAGGCAGACTGTGGTACTACCGAAGGGCTGGAGATGACTCCGCTGATCGAGGGTGGGGACGTGGTCGAGCCGTTGCGGGAGCGGGTGCTGGGGCGTGTCGTGGCCAGAGATGTGGTCAAGGCCGGTTCCGACGAGGTTTTGATCCCGGCGGGAACCCTGCTGGACGAACGGTGGGTGGACCGGCTGGAAGAGATGGGAGTGGATCACGTAGTGGTTCGTTCGGCTATCAGCTGCGAGACCCGCTATGGAGTCTGCTCAGCCTGCTATGGACGCGATCTGGGTCGGGGTCATCTGGTGAATGCCGGTGAGGCGGTCGGCGTCATCGCAGCCCAATCCATCGGTGAGCCGGGAACCCAGCTCACCATGCGTACCTTCCATATCGGAGGTGCGGCATCCAGGGCAGCTGCAGTGAGCGACATACAGGTCAAGACCAAGGGTACGGTGCGCCTGCACAACATCAAACTGGTGGAGCATGCGTCGGGCAACAGCGTGGCCGTTTCACGCTCCGGTGAGATTACGGTGCAGGACGAGTCGCACCGCGAGAAGGAGCGTTACAAGGTACCGTATGGTGCCGTAATCACCGTCAAGGATGGTGATTCCGTGGAGCCGGGCCAGGTCCTGGCAAACTGGGATCCGCACACCCATCCGATCGTAACCGAGGTCGCCGGCAAGGTGCGCTTCGTTGACTTCGTCGAGGGGCTGACCGTGGATCGCCAGACCGACGAGATGACCGGTCTCACCAGTCTGGTGATCACCGATCCCAAACATCGTGGTGTCGCGGCCAAGGATATGCGCCCTATGGTGAAGCTGGTGGATGAAAAGGGGAACGATCTCTGTATTGCAGGAACGGATACTCCCGCTCACTACTTTCTTCTGCCGGGTGCCATCGTTCAGCTGGAGGATGGTGCGGATGTGGGGGTTGGCGACGTCATCGCGCGAATCCCGCAGGAGTCCTCGAAGACCCGTGACATTACCGGCGGTCTGCCTCGGGTGGCGGATCTGTTCGAGGCGCGCAAGCCCAAGGATCCGGCCATCCTGGCCGAGATCTCCGGCATCATCAGCTTCGGCAAGGAGACCAAGGGCAAGAAACGCCTGGTGATCACTCCTCCCGAAGGGGAGCCCTACGAGACACTGATCCCCAAATGGCGCCACATCATGGTGTTCGAGGGCGAGCATGTGGAGAAGGGGGAGACCATCGTCGACGGCGCACCGGATCCACACGACATCCTGCGCCTTCTGGGGGTTGTGGCGCTGGCTCGTTACATTACCAACGAGGTACAGGAGGTGTACCGCCTGCAGGGGGTCAAGATCAACGACAAGCACATTGAGGTCATCGTGCGCCAGATGCTGCGTAAGGTGGAGATTGTATCGGCGGGCGATACCCGCTTCATCAAGGGTGAGCAGGTAGAGTATGCCCAGCTGCTGGAAGAGAACGAGCGGGTCGAGGCTGAAGGGAAGGTCGGCGCACGTTATGAACCGCTTTTGCTGGGCATCACCAAGGCTTCCCTGGCGACGGAGTCATTCATCTCGGCAGCGTCGTTCCAGGAGACCACCCGCGTTCTGACCGAGGCTGCCGTCAGCGGCAAGGTGGATAGGCTGAGAGGGCTGAAGGAGAACGTGATCGTCGGTCGCCTGATTCCGGCGGGAACCGGGCTTGCCTACCATGAAGAGCGGCGTCGCAAGCGGCAGCAGGAGAGCGAGGAGGTTGCCCCACCCGAGGAGAGCATTTTCGAAACCCCGCCGGCGGCTGCTGCAACGGAGGAAGAGGCTGCTCCGGAAGGCAGTCTGCCGCAGGAGTAGACAGGCCGGCCCGGATGCTCCCCGGGGGCCGCGCTTTGTGCGGCAGCCGGGGAGCCCTTTGAGCCGCTGTCAGACTCTCTCTTTCAATCGCCCGCCTACGGGAGCGGTCGAGTGATGGTAAAGGCCCCGCGGATATCTCCGGCCTTGAAACCGCGAGCCTGATCCTTTGGATAGAGCTTGTCCAGAGCCGCCGCGATATCTGGCTCGATGTGGCTTCCGTGGCAGAGAAGACAAGGTTTCTCCGCAGTGGGAATCGCCTTCATGTAGCGGAATACCCGTTTGCCATTCTGCTCGATGATCTCGGCATGCTCCATCCGGCGCGGATTCTCCCCCGCACTCTTGCGGGACTCGAACCGCTCCAACACCTTTTTCTCCCAGTCATCCGGAGCGTTGTCCGGATTGCGAGGTTTGAGACTGGTCCGGCCAATCTGCCAGCCATGTTTCCGGGATTGCTCTCTGGCAATGGTGGGCGCTACGGTGCTGCACACAGTGATTGCCTGTAACGGGCCACCCTTATCCAGGGCATTTTTCAACTCTCCCTTCAGCTCGGCTGCAAAGGCCTTGAGTACTGCACGACTCTCTTTTATGCGCTGTTCCATTTCAGGGGTATCTGCGGCCGCCACCTGGATTGCCGGAATGGCGCACAGCAGCATCGCGATCAGGTGCTTCTTCATCGTTACTCTCCATTCGTGGGGAACGCGTTACTCTTTTCCCTGCTTCGTGGAGCAGGTTCTGATACCGAACAGGGCGTAGGCCGGGCACCAACCCATCAGCCCTGTAGCCAGAGGGACGATTCCGATCCAGGCCCAGACTCCCAAGGTGCCTGTAGCAGCCAGAATCAGCAGCAGTGCCCCTATAACGATACGAATGATTTTATCGATTCCGCCAACGTTGACTTTCATGTCACAACCTCCGGTTATCTCAGTGAGTATCCCATCATAAAGCGTTGGCGGGAAATGTCAGTAACAAAATCGCATAGCCGTTGAGCTTTCCTGTCTGTTCGATGGCGAATCGAGCCGTCAGCGGTACCACCATCCTAGGGAGAGCTCTCCCGGAGGCGTTGTTGGTTTCCCCATCAGGCCATCTCCCTGCAACCGGACTTTTACCGGAACGAGCGAGCAGGGACGGGTCCGTCCATTCGTGCTGCTATCTGTCCGCAGAATCACCCTGCTCTAAGACAAATATATCCCAACTGCCATTGTCGTCCCCTTCCACCAGGTTCCTGCTGGTGGATTGGAAGGCGATGCTCTTGCCACTTTTGCTGATGGCTGGCCGGGTGGCCCAGTTGCTTCCATCCCCACCATCGCTGCTGGCGGAGACGCGGCTGACTTTCCCGCTATTGCGGTCATAGAGGAAAATATCCTGTTTGGGGCTGGTGCTCCCCGGTACCATTTTCTTCCGTTCCGCCTGGAATACGATGAAACGCCCATCACCGCTGATGGCGGGGTTGGCCGATGTCTTACCCTGTTGCTCCGCGCTTCCGCCTGGCGGGATCAGCGTGGTTTCTCCTGTCTTGCGATCATGGAGAAGAATGTCGGGCTTCCAGTTTTCGTAATTCGGGACCACATTTCCATGGTTGGACTGAAATACCACATACCGTCCGTCGGCGCTGATGGCGGGGTTGCTCGGCTGGCCCCACAACGGCTCCCCCTTGCTATTGACGGAAACCATCTCTGTCTTGCCACTGATGCGGTCGTGGACCAGGATATCCGGTTCCCCATTGTTACCCTTGGGGTGCAGGTTGGACGCCTCGGTGCGAAAGGCGATATAGCGGCCGTCCCCACTGATGGATGGGGCACCGGAGAAGCCGTTCCCCTGCTCCCCGCTGCTGGATACCGAGACACGTGTCACCTTGCCACTGCTGCGCTCATAGAGAAAGATGTCCTGCTTGTGGTTGGTGTCTCCCTCTACTAGGTTGGTTGCGGCGGAACGGAAGGCGATGAAGTTGCCATCGTCGCTGATCACCGGATAGTCCGATTTTCCATTCCCCTCCACCCCTGTGGAAGAGACCGAGATGCGCTGTGTCTTTCCCGTTTTCAGGTCGTGAAGAAAGATGTCGTCCACCCCGTTGGTGTCGCTGTCGATGAGATTGGTTGCGGCGGACTGGAAGACCACCAGCCGTCCGTCACCGCTGACAGAGGGATTGTGAGAATCCCCGTTCCCTTCCCTCCCTTCGCTGGATATGGAGATACGGACGGTCCTGCTGCTTTGACGGTCGAAGAGAAAGACATCCCGGGATTTGTTGGTATCTCCAGCCACCACACGATCACTGAAGGTGGAGAATGCAACGAAGCGGCCATCACCACTGATGGCGGCCTCCTGCGCGCCCCCTTTGCTCTTGGGCAGGATGGCTCCGCTGCTGGTTCGGGATACCAAGGTCAACATCCCTCCCTGCAACGGCGTCTGGGACCGGACGGTGACTTCGACAGAAGGGGGGCTCTCTTCTCCATTCACCGTGGCAGTGACGATGGCAAAATAGCTTTTGCCAACAGAGATGGCATGCTCAAAGGGAGATGTGACACCATCGAACATCTTGCCACCCCGGTAACTGGCATAGTTGTCGGGTGTGATCCCCGGTTCTTCAGCCAGATAGAGTGTATATTTCTGTGCTCCGGGGATGTCGTTCCAGATGAAACTGGCATCGGCGCCGTCGATGGCAGCCCTGAAACCGGTTGGCGCAGGGGCAGCCGAATCGGGATTCGGATCGGCAGGATTCGAGCCGGCAGGATTCGAGCCGGCAGGATTCGAGCCGGCAGGATTCGAGCCGGC
>JALSRO010000337.1 GCA_026984715.1 Chromatiales bacterium
GTCTCCCTGTCGGCCTCACTACGTCAAGGCCAAAGTCCGTGTCCACCGCTACCCCAACGGCTCCCTGGCCGTCTTCCACGGCCCCAGAAAACTGGCCAGCCATACCCCGGACGGGACACTGATTTCACCTGACCAGGAGAACGGGGATAACCTCCGCCTCCCCGCTTCCTCAGCTACTTAGAACCAATCCAGGAGCGGACAGTTTATGTGCTACAAAACCGGACAGTTCTATTTGTTGCTAACAGTGCCTGTGTTAGGAGTGTTAGGAGCTGCCTGCATGTGCCTCGATCCAGGCGATGGCTCGCTCTATCCGCCGGATGGTGCGCTCTCGGCCCAGCAGCTGCAGTGTGGTGTCGATGGGAGGCGATACACCTCCCCCTGCCACGGCCACCCTGAGGGGCTGCGCTACCTTGCCAAGCTTCAGTTGCCGCAGTTCGGCAGTCTCCTGCACAACACGGTGGATTGCCTCACGGCTCCAGCTCGGTAAGGCCCTGAAGCTGCCCAGCATGTCGCTCAATGGCTCCAGCGCTTGCGGCTTCAGGTTCCTGCGCGCCGCTTTTTCGTCATAGCTGTCGAACTCCCGGTAGAAAAAGATACTGTTGCGGGCCATCTCCACCAGGGTCTTGGTGCGCTCACGCTGCGCCTTCACAACCTCCACCAACGGGGGCCCGTCCGCAGGATCGATACCCAGCTTGCCCATCTGGTAACTCAGATGGTGGGCCACATGCTCCGGCTCGCTGTTCATGATGTATTGGTGGTTCAGCCAGAGCAGCTTCTCACTGTTGAAGGTGGAGGCCGCCTTGTTGACATCGCGGATATCGAACAGAGCGATCATCTCATCCACGGAGAACAGCTCCCGATCCCCATGTGACCACCCAAGACGTACCAGATAGTTGAGCAGCGCCTCCGGCAGATAGCCATCCTCGCGGTACTGCATCACGCTGACCGCTCCGTGCCGCTTCGAGAGCCGCTTGCCGTCATCCCCCAGGATCATGGGGACATGGGCATAGTGCGGCGGTTCGGCTCCCAATGCTTTGAGGATATTGATCTGGCGTGGAGTGTTGTTGATGTGGTCGTCACCGCGGATCACATGGGTCACCCCCATATCCAGATCATCCACCACTACGGTCAGGTTGTAGGTGGGGGTGCCATCGGAACGGGCGATGATAAGGTCATCCAGCTCGCAATTGTTGAACACGATCCTGCCCCGTACCAAATCATCCACGACCACCGCACCTTCGACCGGATTGCGAAACCGGATCACCGGCTGCACCCCCTCCCGCGGCTCTGCCCCGGTTCGGCAACGACCATTGTATCGAGGCTTCTCCTTACGCGTCATCTGCGCAGCGCGCATCTGCTCCAGCTCCTCCCTGGTGCAGTAGCAGCGATAGGCATCACCGCTATCCAGCAGCTGCCGGATGACTTCCCGGTACCGATCGAAACGGTTGGTCTGGTAGATGGGCCCTTCGTCGTACTCCAACCCCAGCCAGGTCATTCCTTCCAGAATGGCATTGACCGATTCGACGCTGGATCGTTCGATATCGGTATCCTCGATACGCAGGATAAATCTGCCTCCATGCTTACGCGCATGCAGCCAGGAAAATAGCGCCGTCCGCGCGCCGCCAACATGCAGATAACCCGTGGGGCTAGGGGCAAAACGGGTACGAATACTCATAGAAAATACTCATAGAAACAGTTCAGTCCAATCCGGAAAAAGGGGTATTCTACCCGCCAGTGGCGGCTCTGTGAATTGACTACCTTGGCAGCCGACCGTAAAATCCTGTTGCAGAGGGGCGATTAGCTCAGCGGGAGAGCACTGCCTTCACACGGCAGGGGTCGCTGGTTCGAACCCAGCATCGCCCACCAACACAATCCCACTCAAAACCTGTCCGCATCCCCGATACAGTGTAACCGATTGATAAACAGTAGACTTGCACACCCAAGCTTGATCTTTGTCGAGGTTGCCAGGCGGCAGTGCTTCGACCACCTCAACAGTTTCTGCCTTTGGCAGTTCCGAATACAGGTACCGCAGATAGGCATAAGGCTCCAGCCCGCTGGCTTTGGCGGTCTCGATCAATGAGTACAGATTGACGCTGGCTGGGTTACCCCTTAAAGTGGACCCCAATAGTCAAGACAAAATACCCAAGAGTTTAAGTTGTGTATTCTGTCTCACG
>JALSRO010000338.1 GCA_026984715.1 Chromatiales bacterium
TTTTGAGCCGCTTTCGGTTCTGGGTGTAGTGAAGAACACAGGTGTTTTCTCCGCTTGCCACAATAGGAGTATAGGCGGGAAATCGACAGCCGTTGTAGATGAACTCATGCAGCAGCTCGGCCTCGATCTGGTACTCATACAGGCCCGGCCGGCAGGCCCGCATGGCTCGGCGATGCGCCTGCGCCGAGATGGCCGCCGCCTGACGCATGATCCGGATCTCGGAGGCGCTCTTGATCAACCGCATCTCATGCAGCAGGTGCTCCAGCGCGATGATATTATCAGGTATATGGATCCCGCTACGCGCCTTGCTCCGCAGCCGGTTGATCCAGGATATCAGCTTCTGATCGAACTCCTGTTCCCGGCCCATGGTGTAGTATACGCGGTTGCGGTTTTCCAGCAATCCCGGCAGGATCTCGTCAATGTCGTCGATGGGAAAGGAGTCGTCGGCTCCGTACTGTTCAACGGCCCCCTCCTGCCCAGCTACAGCTCCGTTCCACTGCTCCAGCTGTGGATCCCGTTCCCGGCAGAAAAGGATGTACTCTCCATGCTCACGGCCAGGGATCAATACCAGCACCGCATCGGGCTCGGGAAAACCGGTCAGGTAGAAGAAATCGCTGTCGGGGCGATAGGGGTACTCGTTGTCCCGGTTGCGTCTGCTGACGGGTTTGGCCGGCAGGATCGCTATCGCTCCTTCCCCCATCAGGCGCAACAAGTGGTTGCGCCTCCTGGAAAATTCGGTGCGTTTCAATGCAGGGTGCTCCGTGCCTTTTGTCGTTGCAGGCCGCCGAGTTCTGTGTACAGCAGTAGCACCCCGGTTCGTGTGTACTCCAATAGCTCCATATAGGAGCGCTCATCCTCCTCTCCACCATCCAGTTGATAGCTGTCTGCCTGGCTTATTTCGGCCAGATCATGCAGTACCTCTTGAGCCTCTGTGGTGAGTAGGGCAGTCTCCTGCACCCCTCCCAGGGAGAGGCCCATCAGAAACCCCTGACACCACTCTCCCAGCGCGGAGATGCGCTCTCCGACAGGCGCGCTGTCATCCGGCAGCAGGGGGAAAAAACTGAAGTCTTCGCTCCCAAGCCCGGCCCGAGTTTCTGCATAGAGCCGTTGGAGGATCTGCTCCTCATCTGCGGTCACATCCCGTCCTGGAAACAGTTTCTGTATCCACCCCTTCTCAACACCCCTTCCAATCCTGCAACAGAGAAAGCCGCTTACCGTTCCGTGGCTCTCGGCGGCGGTACTTTGCTCCTCAACCTGCCCGAGTTTCTCTGCAAGTTGCCGAAAGGTGAGTTTTTTCATGTGTATCCACTACAGTTGCTGATAATATCAACCCGGTAACAGTATATATCGTATTCAGCCGTGGCGCGCCGGTTTGCAGCAAGGCAGCCCATCGCCGTTGTAGCCACTCTGCAGCAAGATGGGGTAACACAGCCGGCACGCCGCGGCCTGTCGTCGAATATCCGAATATCATGGGGTCAGGGACTTCAGGCACCGGCCCTGCGTTCCAGTGCGCTGGACAGGATATCCGAGTGTCGCGAGTGCATGGATGCATTGGAGCTGCCTTGACGGGGAAACGCCCTTGTCTACCCCATTGTGCCTTGTTTTACCGCCTGCCTGAAGCCCTGAGTGTGACATATTCTGGTGCCGGGCCGACCATGCTTACATCGTACCACTTTTTCCTCTCATCATTGACCCCGCAAGAGCTCCGTTCTATATTGGGTGGCAGAATAAAGTGTTATCAGAGAAACAGGCAGGCTGTAGTTATGGAAGAACTGGAGTTGAAGCAGCTGGAATCCAGCGTCAATGATCTGATCCGGGTTGTCGAACACTTGAGGGAAGAGAACCAGGCGCTGCTTTCCGAACGAGCCCGTCTCCTGGAGAGGACAGACAAGGCTCGCCATCGGGTTGAAACCATGCTGGGACGGCTCAAGGCGTTGGAGCAGGAGCAATCATGAGAAAAGAGCCGGAACTTGTTACCGTCCGTATTCTGGACAAGGAGTATCGTGTAGGGTGTGCTCAGGGTGAACGTGAAGCACTGGTGGCTTCTGCGTACCACCTGGATGCCAGAATGAGAGAGATCCATAGTAGCGGCAAGGTCATCGGGATGGATCGTATTGCGGTGATGGCCGCCCTCAATATCGCCCATGAATTCTTGCAGCTGCG
>JALSRO010000339.1 GCA_026984715.1 Chromatiales bacterium
CTCCTACCTGAACCTCCAGACACGCCGCAACAGGGTGATGCGGGCCGTGCCACGTTCCAATGAGGCCATCAACGAGTGCTGGATATCGGATCGTGACCGTTTCAGCTATGTGGGCCTGAACAGCGACGAGCGTCTGCGCGTTCCGATGATCAAGGTAGACGGCGAGTGGCGCGAGAGCGACTGGAACAGTGCGCTCGAGCAGGTGGTCAAGGGCGTGAGAAAACTGCTGGACGAGCATGGTCCGGAACAGCTGGGAACCCTGGTCTCGCCCAACGCTACCCTGGAGGAGATGTATCTGCTTCAGAAGCTGGCTCGTGGCCTGGGTTGCGCCAACATTGATCACCGTCTGCGCCAGTGCGACTTCTCCGATCAGGGCCTGCTGCCCCCTTTCCCCTGGCTGGGGCAGAGCATCGAGGAACTCGACACCCTGAATGCCGTATTGCTGGTGGGCTCCAATGTGCGCAAGGAGCAGCCGATCATCGGCTACCGGTTGCGCAAGGCGGCATTGGCCGGTGCCAGGATGATGGCGATAAATCCTGTCGATTACTCTTTCAACTTTCCAGTTGCGGAGAGGCTGATTGGGGAGCCTACCCGAATGGTGGCTGCCCTGGCTGGTATCGCCAAGGCGTTGCTGGAGATTACCGGCAAGCGCCCTCCGAAAGGGCTGACCGCGCTGCTGAAGGGGGTTTCGACCTCCGATACCGAGTTGGCTATTGCACGTAACCTTGAGGCGGCCGAAAACGCCACGGTGTTACTTGGAGGGGTGGCCATGGGAATGCCGCAGCTCTCTTCCCTACGTGCCTTGGGCTCCCTGATTGCCAAGCTGAGCGGGGCCACCTTCGGTACCCTGCCGGAGGGCGCGAACAGTGTCGGCGCATGGCTGTCCGGAG
The DNA here is from genome assembly GCA_026984715.1 of Chromatiales bacterium. Classification (GTDB taxonomy): domain Bacteria; phylum Pseudomonadota; class Gammaproteobacteria; order Thiohalospirales; family Thiohalospiraceae; genus DRMK01. Next base: position 891 of record JALSRO010000339.1, read on the forward strand.
CGGTTCCACACCGGGGGGCCGTCGGGCAGGAGGTATCAAACACCAGTCTGGTAAACGCCTCTGTCATGCTCGAGAAGCCGCTGCGTGGTTATCTGCTGCTTGGGGTCGAACCGGAGCTGGACAGCTCCCACCCCCTTGCTGCCAGCAGGGTGCTGGATGATGCCGCATTCGTGGTTTCCCTTACCTCGTTCGTGACCGAGCGGATGAAACGCTATGCGGACGTACTGCTGCCGGTCTCTCCCTTTTCAGAGACATCGGGAACCTTTGTGAACATCGAAGGGCGTTGGCAGAGCTTCAAAGGTGCCGTCGCACCGTTGGGTGAGTCTCGTCCGGCCTGGAAGGTGTTGCGTGTTCTGGGTAATCTGTTCGATATTCAGGGATTCGAATACACCTCTAGTGAGCAGGTGCGTGACGAGTTGCGGCAGTCGTGTGGTGAATTGGAACCCTCCTCCGACGTGGAGTGGCGTTGCCCATCCGATCTGGTTACCTCCACCGGAGGGCTGATCCGGATAGGCGAGGTTCCGGCCTACTCCAGTGATGCGCTGGTTCGGCGTTCTGGTCCTTTGCAGGAGACACCGGATGCCATCGCTGCCGCAGTGTATATCAATGCGTCGGTGGCTTCGGAGTTGGGGCTGGCTGAAGATGATCTGGTTCTGGTGTCCCAAGGGGGGGGAACTGCTCGGCTCGAGGTGGTTATCGATGAGCGGGTGGCGGATGGCTGCGCATTGATCCCGGCCGCCCTGCCAGAGACGGCGGGGCTGGGTGCTATCCACGGCCCCGTGGATATCCGTAAAGACAGTGATAGACAATAGCGGGATGGATTATTGATGCTTGACGCGCTGCTGACATTGGTAATTGTGCTGCTCAAGATTGTGGCACTGCTCGTGCCGCTGATGGTGGCGGTGGCCTATCTGACCTTTGCAGAACGCAAGATCATCGGATATATCCAGGGGCGTGTCGGTCCGTTACATGTCGGCCCGCACGGCTGGTTGCAGCCCATTGCCGATGCCATCAAGCTGATTTTCAAGGAGATTGTCATCCCGGCAGGGGCCAACCGGTTTCTGTTTCTGCTGGCACCGCTGCTGGCCATGGGTCCATCGATTGCGGCGTGGGCGGTGATGCCCTTGGGTGAGGAGCTCTATATCACCAACATCAATGCTGGATTGTTGTATGTGCTGGCGGTCACCTCACTCAGTGTCTATGGAATCATCATCGCCGGGTGGGCCTCCAACTCCAAATACGCATTTCTCGGGGCTCTTCGCTCCGC
>JALSRO010000340.1 GCA_026984715.1 Chromatiales bacterium
TCCGGCGGCGGTGTAGTAGCGGCCCAGGTCGGCATACACCTTCGCCAGCGCCAGCAGGATGCGTTGGTTGTCCGGATATTTGACCTTCCCCAGCTCGAGAAAATTGAGACTGGAGATGGCCTGGCCGGCCTGGCGGAGCGCCTCGCCGATGGCCACATAGTCATCCGGCCCCGGCCGGTAGCGCTCCATGTAGATCAGGCCGAGGCGCGACGCCTCCTGATACAGCCCCAGCTCCACCAGCATGAACACCTTGCGGCGCATGAACGGGGCGCCGTCGCTGAACTGCCGCTCGCCGAATTGCAGCGCCTCCCAGGCGGCCGGTTTGTCGCCCAGCTTCCAGTGAAGCTGCGACTTCAGCAACACCACGCCGGGGGCGCTCAGCAGCAGCTCGTCGCCACCGCGCTGCAGGGCATCGAGCCCCTTGCGGTACTGCCCATCGTGCCAGGCGGCCCGGGCCAGGTGGAGATATACCTGGGTGTCCTGCTGGCCGTGCCGGATCGCCTTCTCCAAGCTCTCTACTGCATCGGCATAGCGCTCCAGCTTGAGCTCGGTGAGCCCCTTGAGGGTGTAGTAGCGGATGAAATCGAACCCCTCCCTGGCGGTATCCACACTCTCCAGCGCCTGCGCGGCCCGCTCGTAGTGGCCGTCGCGCACCATCAGCGCCGCCAGTCCCAGGTAGTCCACCTGCTTCTGCCCGGCGAACGCTCCGCCGGCGGCGGCCAGCAGCAACAGGCAAAGAGGCAGGGCGTATGGCTTCATAATCAATCTCAGTTGGTAAATATGTCTATATAACTGCTCGGACTGCTCCTGAAACGCGCCAGGTCAAGGCGGAAAATGTGAGTTTACAGCCAGGTAAATGACCATTTTCCAACGCAGAGATGGCGCGTTTCAGGGGCAGTCCGGGTAGTTGTCCTCATCCCAGCTCGAAACGGATAGTCTGATTGGCCCAGCTGTCCACCGCCTTGCCGTCATATCTGGCGGGAGTGAAGACCCACGACTTCACCGCCCTGATGGCGGCGGAGTCGAACACCCCCGGGGGGTCCGACTCCAGCACCCGCGCATCCTCCACCCTGCCGCTGGCGCTGATGAACAGGCTCAACACCACATACCCCTCCAGATCCTTCGCCTTGGCGCGGGCAGGGTAGTTGAGCGGGGTGCGTTTGAGGACGCGCGGCGGGGTGTCCACCATGTCGCTGGTCATCACCACGTTGCCGGTATCGCCGAGCAGGGAGTCGTCGATCTCTCCCGTACCGTCAGTGCCGAAGTCGAAACCGAAATCGAGCCCGGACAGTTCGATGTTCAGATCGGCGGCCAGCGCGGGCGGCGGTGGCGCCTTGTTCTGCTTGCGCGGTTTTTGCACCACCTTTTTCTTCGGCCTGGGCTTCTCCGGCTGCTTGACCGCGAACTCCGCCACGGATCGCGGCGAGCGCTCCTTTTCGAGACGGGGGGAGTCGTTGATGAACAGCAGCGTGCCGAAGACCACCACGCCGCCCAGCAGCATCCAGCCGGTACCGCGGATGCGATGCTCCATGGCCGGGCGCACCAGTACCATCATCCTGCCTCCTGCTCGGTGACCACGCCGACGTCGGTGGCGCCGGCCAGACGGCACTGGTCCACCACCTCCACCAGCTTCTCCGCCGGGACACTCGCGTCGGTGACGATCAGCACCGAGCCGTCGGCGTTCTGTTCCAGCAGTTCACGCAGGCGGGACTGGATCACCCAGGTGCGAATGGGCTGGCCATCCAGAAAGGTGTCGCCGCTGGCGTCGATATAGACCCGGATCGCCTTCGAGGAGGAGAGGGTGCTGGAGGTGGCCTTGGGGCGGTTGATATCCAGATCCATATCCTTCACGAAGGTGGCGGTCACCATGAAAAAGATCAGCAGGATGAACACCATGTCTATCAGCGGCGATATGTCGATATCCTGCTGTGTCTCTTCTCTGTCGCGGTATCTCATCTCTCACCAACCTCCGCAGGCGTGCTGCATAAAATGTCCTTGATCTGATCCAGATCGCGTTCGATCTCCTGCTGGCGCTTGTCCAGGAAACGGCCCAGCAGCATGCCGGGAATGGCGATCACCAGCCCCAGCTGGGTGGTGAACAGCGCCTGTGACACCCCGGCGGCGATCCCCCCGTCGGAGGTGAACATGGC
>JALSRO010000341.1 GCA_026984715.1 Chromatiales bacterium
CGGGTCAGCTGGAATGGTGAGTCGTTCCAGATGCTCAAATTCCGCTCCATGCCGGTGGAGGCAGAGCGGGAGAGTGGGGCCGTCTGGGCCAAACCGGGGGAGAACCGCGCAACCAAATTTGGCGCCATGCTACGCCGAACCAGCCTGGATGAGCTGCCCCAGTTCATCAACGTACTCAAGGGGGAGATGTCCATCGTGGGACCCCGCCCGGAACGGCCCGTGTTCGTGGAAAAATTCAAGGATGAAATCCCCTACTACATGCAGAAGCATCTGGTAAAGGCCGGTATCACCGGATGGGCCCAGGTCAACGGATGGCGGGGTGACACCGATCTGAAAAAACGCATCGAGTACGACCTCTACTACATAGAAAACTGGTCATTGTGGTTCGACCTGAAGATCATCATCATGACCGTCGCCAGGGGGTTCGTCGATGAGAACGCCTATTAGCAGGATATAGATTGTCAACCCCGGCAACAATATCGTGTTCAGCCATGGCGCGCCGGTTCGCCGCAATGGGGCGGACGAGACCGGACTCCCGTTACCAACGGTGGTTTGAGGTTCTTCGTCATTTCGGGCGGATGAAATCCACACGAAATGACGAAGAACCTGATTTGAACGCACCCCGACCGGCACTCATCAGTGCGGCTTCGGCAACCACCCTGACCATCAGAAACCGGTAGAGAACCCTGCGCTACTCTCCATCTCCCACCGGCCATCCCATCCAGGCATGTCGCACAGCCTTCTCACCATCCTGACGAACTGGATACGTGGAACTGAAACCGCTCCCAGGGAGGCCAAGTGTGCAGTGGCGACCTGGCAGTCGATCAGCTCAAACCCCCGCGACCGCAACACAGATACGAGATGGACGAGGGCCACCTTTGATGCATCACTGCACCGACTGAACATCGACTCTCCAAAGAAGACTCGACCAATCGCGATCCCATAGAGCCCACCAACCAGCACACCGCCTTCCCAACACTCCACCGAGTGGGCCACACCCGCCCTGTGCAGCTGCTGGTAGGCTTGTTTCATCTGCTGCGTGATCCAAGTTCCGGACTCACCCTTGCGCGGAGCCGCGCAACCCGCCATCACCTGCGCAAATGCCCTGTCCAGTGTCACCTCGAAGGGAGCCTTCTTTAGCCTCTTGCGCAGACTGCGCGAAATCTTCAGCTGCTCTGGAAACAGTACCGCACGAGGATCGGGAGACCACCACAAGATGGGTTGCCCTTCGCTATACCAAGGAAAGATCCCCTGACGGTAGGCGGCAAGGATGCGTGCGGGAGAGAGGTCACCACCCGCCGCCAACAGACCGTCCGGCTCCCGCAGCGCCAGCGCCACATCCGGAAACCCGTCCACGGGATCGCCCGCATCGATCCAGTAAGGAGCAGTCATCCGAATGCCATGGGAATCAATCCTTTGCGGCCGACTGGTTCTCCAGATAGCGCTCTGCATCCAGAGCAGCCATGCACCCGGCCCCCGCCGAAGTGATCGCCTGCCGGTAGACCGGATCGGCCACATCACCAGCCGCAAAGACACCCGGCACACTAGTGGCAGTAGCGTTCGCCCCTCTCCCCTTTTGGGTGCGGATGTAGCCGTGATCCATCTCCAGCTGCCCCTCGAAAATCTGGGTATTGGGACGGTGTCCGATGGCAATGAATACGCCATGTACCGGGAGCTCCTTGGTGCTACCGTCCACGGTGCTCTTCAGTCGCAGGCCGGTAACCCCCGATTCATCTCCCAACACCTCGTCCACGACATGGTTCCACTCGATGTTGACATTGCCGCTGGCCGCCTTTTCCAACAGCTGGTCGATCAGGATCTTCTCTGCCCGCAGTGCGTCGCGGCGGTGCACCACCGTCACATGGCGGGCGATGTTGGAGAGGTAGAGAGCCTCCTCCACCGCAGAGCTGCCACCACCGACGACGGCCACATCCTGCCCTTTGTAGAAAAACCCGTCACAGGTGGCGCACGCCGACACCCCTCGCCCTTTGTATGCCTCTTCGGACTCGAGCCCCAGATACATGGCTGATGCCCCGGTGGCTATGATCAACGCATCACAGGTGTAGACGGTTCCACTGTCTCCGGTGAGCCTGAACGGTCGCTGGGAGAGATCCGTTGCGGTGATATGATCGAACACGATTTCCGTATGAAAGCGCTCGGCATGTTTGCGCATCCGCTCCATCAGTTCCGGGCCCTGGACCCCTTCTACATCACCGGGCCAATTGTCCACCTCTGTAGTGGTGGTCAACTGCCCGCCCTGCTCCATCCCCGTAACCAGTACGGGCTCGAGATTAGCCCTCGCGGCATAGATGGCCGCCGTATATCCTGCCGGCCCGGAACCGAGAACCAGGAGGCGACAGTGCTTGGTATCACTCATGGTGGATGAACTCCATAGTTGAACACAGTAAAGCGCAAAAAATCCGACGAATGAGTATAATACAGATTCTCCGATAATGCTGGGCAGGTCGATAAGAGTGGCGCAGGCGAGTATCAAGAAAAAAGGGATATCGGTATCACAACATATATCGCGGGGGCTGCGCGAAGGGGCGCTGTTCCTGTTCGGCGCCGTGGCGCTCTACCTGCTGGTTTCCCTGATCACCTACCATCCGGCGGATCCCGGATGGTCACGCAGCAGTGCCATGACCGGCATCCGCAACGCGGGGGGTGTGGCAGGTGCGTGGTTTGCCGATGTCTCCCTCTACCTGCTGGGCTACCTCGCCTATCTCATCCCTCTGTTGACTGCTTATGCCGGCTGGTTGCTCTTTTCACACCGCAAGGAGAGTGAGATTCGGCTATCCCAGGATGCCGGGTTCCGCCTGCTAGGGTTCCTGATGACAGTAGTCGGCGGCGCCGGCCTGGCTGCGCTGCACTTTTCCGATCCCTCCCTGAACCTCCCGACCAATGCGGGGGGCGTACTCGGGGGGGCGGTTGGAACCTGGCTGGTGGGCCTGTTCAGCTTCCTCGGTGCCACGCTGCTGCTGCTGGCGCTGTTTCTCGCCGGAATCCCCCTGTTCACCGGCGTCTCCTGGTTGTGGCTGATGGATGAGACCGGGGCACGGGTACTGGGCATGATCGACTGGTCCAGGGATCAGTTCTACCGGCTGCGGGACGCCAACGAGGGGCGGCGCGCGCGCCAACAGCGTGCCGCAACCATCAGCAGCGAAAAGAAAAAGCTTGCCAAACGCAAACCGCCGCGAATTGAAAAACCACGCACCAAAGTGGCCACCGGCACCCGCAAGGAGCGGGAACGGCAGGTTCCGCTGTTCACCACGTCCGATGATCCCCAGCTGCCACCACTGGCACTGCTCGATCCGGCGGTGAGGAGCGGCAAGGAGCTATCCAAACAGGCACTGGAAGCGATTTCACGACAGGTGGAGCTCAAACTGCGGGATTTCGGCGTGGAGGCCGAAGTGGTCGCAGTCCATCCCGGGCCGGTGATCACCCGTTTCGAGCTGGAGCCTGCCGCCGGAGTCAAATCCAGCAAAATCAGCAATCTGTCACGCGATCTTGCGCGTTCCTTGTCGGTGATGAGCGTTCGGGTCGTGGAGGTGATTCCCGGCAAGACCACCATCGGTCTGGAGATCCCCAACGAGCAGCGGGAGATCGTCTATCTCTCCGAAGTGCTGCAGTCCGAGCAGTATGAGAAGGCAAATTCGGTACTCACCGTCGCCCTTGGCAGTGATATCAGCGGCAAGCCGGTGGTTGCCGACCTGGCCAAAATGCCTCACCTGCTGGTGGCCGGAACCACCGGCTCGGGTAAGTCGGTCGCTGTCAATGCGATGATTCTTGGACTACTCTATCGCGCCACAGCGCGGGAAGTTCGCCTTATCATGATCGACCCCAAGATGCTGGAGCTGTCGGTCTACGAAGGGATCCCCCACCTGCTGGCACCGGTCGTGACCGACATGAAGGAGGCCACCAACGCCCTGCGCTGGTGTGTGGCGGAGATGGAGCGGCGTTACCGGCTGATGGCCGCTCTCGGGGTACGCAATATCAGCGGCTACAACCGCAAGGTCAAGGAGGCCCTTGCGGCCGGCAAACCGATCATGGATCCCCTGTTCAATGCCGAGCTGGAGGAGCAGCCGGAGCAGCTGGACGAGCTGCCATTCATCGTGGTCATCATCGACGAGCTGGCCGATATGATGATGGTGGTGGGGAAGAAGGTGGAGGAGCTGATCGCGCGCTTGGCGCAGAAGGCCCGCGCCGCTGGTATCCATCTCATCCTGGCTACCCAGCGCCCCTCGGTGGATGTCATCACCGGACTGATCAAGGCCAACATTCCGACCCGAATCGCCTTCCAGGTCTCTTCACGCATCGACTCGCGTACCATCCTGGATCAGATGGGCGCGGAGCACCTGCTGGGGCATGGGGACATGCTCTACCTGCCGCCCGGGCGTGGCGTCCCTGAGCGGGTGCACGGCGCATTCGTTTCCGACAATGAGGTTCACAAGGTAGTGGAGGCGCTGAAGCAGACCGGCACTCCGCGGTACAACGACGAGATCCTGAACGGTTCTTCCGATGGGGGGAGCGATCTGTTCCCCGGAGAGTCTGGTGGCGGAAGCGGGGAAGAGAGTGATCCGCTCTACGATCAGGCGGTTGCCATCGTGACAGAAACGCGCCGCGCCTCCATCTCGGGAGTACAGCGGCGCCTCAAGATTGGCTACAACCGCGCCGCGCGCCTGATAGAGGAGATGGAGAACGCCGGTATCGTGAGCCCCATGCAATCCAACGGTGGCCGGGAGGTGATCGCCCCTCCGCCCCCTCCCGACTGACAACGATCGGGAGCCGCCACTAACCCGGCGACAATAGGTGTCACATCGAGGGCTTCAGGCAGAGGTCGTTCCTTCGTCGAGGACACCCCGCTCCAGTGTATCCGCGCACTCGCGACACCTGGAGATCCTTGTCCAGCGCACTCGCACTGGGCGGCGATAGGCTGCCTTGGTGCCTACCGGCACGCCACGGCTGAATACGATAGATATCGCTACCACATCAATCGGTAACATCGTTGCGCAGATAGACCGGCTGGATCCCATCGGCCCGCAGCGGCTCGGCTCCTCTCTCGATGGCATGGCTCGCCAATATGGCGATGTCGCGGGCGCGGGGGTATCGTTCGGGGTGGCTCTCCTCCAGCCGCCCCCGCAGACGCTGTCGCAAACTCTCTCCGTGCCCCTGCCAACCCGTACCGGCTCCCAACCAGCCACTCCCTGCCGGCAACAGGAGCTTCTCCGGCGTGGCCAGCTGCTCCTCATCCACCGGCTGCATAATCCCCTCTTCATTAGATACGCAACTGCTCCAGTACACCTCCCCCATGCGTGCGTCGATGGCGGCGAGCACCCGCTGGCTCCCCAGTTCCCGCCGGACCCCCTGTGCCAGCGCAACCAGGCCCGAGACAGGCATCACCGGCAGATCGGCGGCGAAGGCGACTCCCTGGATGATGCTGACGGCGATGCGTACTCCGGTGAATGAGCCAGGGCCGCGCCCAAACGCCAGCATCTCCAGATCCCCTACATCCATCCCTCCCTCTGCCAACAGCTGCTGGCACATGGGAAGGATCAGGGAGGCATGGCGGCGCGGAGCAACTTCGTAAAGCTCGATGACCTCTCCATCCACCAGTAACGCGGCTGAACAGGCCTCCGTAGAGGTCTCGATGGCGAGCAGCTTCACTGCACGCCTCTCCCCGACTGCAGTGCAAAAAAGCGTTGCACCACCGCCAGCTTGCGGCTACGGGTCATGGAGGGCAGGCTATTGAGAAACAGGCGTCCGTAGGGCTTGCTCAACAACCGGGGATCACATAGCACCAGAACGCCGCGATCTGCATCGTCGCGAATCAGCCGTCCTGCACCCTGCTTCAGGGTCAATACAGCCTCCGGCAACTGGAACTCCATGAACGGGTTGCCTCCCCGCGCCCGCAGGGCGCTGATTCTCGCCTCGGTAACCGGATCCCCCGGTGAGGCAAACGGCAGCTTGTCGATTATGACGCAAGAGAGTGCTTCACCGCACACGTCCACCCCTTCCCAGAAGCTGCTGGTCCCCAGCAGCACCGCATTTCCCAGCTCCCTGAACCGTTCCAGCAGGCGGCTGCGCGGCATGTCGCCCTGGACCAGCAAGGGGTAGTCGAGCCGGTCGGAGAGCCACTCCCCGGCCCACTGTAGCGCGCGATGACTGGTGAACAGGATGAATGTGCGGCCCTGACTAAGCCGGATCACCTGCAGCGCGTGCTCGACCACCGCTCTGGTGTAGTCGGGAGAGGCGGGGTCGGGAAGCCGTTCGGGAACGTAGAGTACCGCCTGACGGCGATAGTCGAAGGGACTCTCCCAACTGCGCGTCTCTGCGCCGGCAAGCCCCAGGCGGCTGGAAAAGTAGTCGAAACGGGAATCCACCGCCAACGTGGCGGAGGTAAAGATCCACGCCGCTTTCTGCTGGTCGACCTTGGAACGAAACAGGGAGGCGATATTCAAGGGGGTGAGATGCAGGCTGAAGCTGCGCCTGTGTGTCTCGAACCAGTGGATATGCTCTTCTGGAGAGGGCCCCGTCAAGTAGTCGAACCTCTCCAACAGCTCACTGCAGCGCCTGAAACAGCTCTCCAGTCCCTTGCCCCTGGGGGCCAAAGGCTCCAGCTGCTGCTGAAGCCCGCCAAGGCACTCCCGCAAGTTGGCTGTCGCTTCACGCACCGCGGCCTGTTGCGCGAATCCGCTCCATGGGGCTCGCCGCTGCTCTGTGCCAAAGGCCTGGCGCATCTCCTGGACCGCATACTGGAGCTTGTCCGCCTGGTTCCGCAGGGATTCGTCCTCACCGGCCTCCCGACAGTCCTCGGAAATAGTGTCCCGCGCCAACTCGATCAACTGGTTGGCGCTGATCCCCTGCCCAAAGAAGGCGGTGGCCACGTCGGGCAGCTGGTGGGCCTCGTCGAGGATCAGCGCATTGGCTGCAGGCAGAATCTCCCCAAACCCCCCGTCCCGCAGCGCCATGTCGGCAAACAGCAGATGGTGATTCACCACCACTACATCCGCCTCTTGCGCCTGGCGCCGGGCACGCATCACGAAGCAATCGGAAAAATCCGGGCACTCCTGCCCCAGACAGTTGTCTGCATTGGAGGTCACCATGCCCCAGACTGGCGTATCTTCCGGAACCTCCTCCATCTCACCGATATCGCCACTGCGGGTGCGCCCGCGCCATTTACGAATGCGCTGCAGCTGGTCGATCTGCCTCCGGGAAGTGAAGCGGCCCTGCTCCTCTGCCAAGCCGAGGCGGTAGGTACAGAGGTAGTTCCCCCTCCCCTTCAGCATGGCAGTAGAGACTGGAATGTCGAGAGCACTGCGCACCAACGGCAGATCCTTGTGGAACAGCTGGTCCTGCAGTGTCTTGGTTCCGGTGGAGATAATGATCTTCTCCCCGCTGAGCAGGGCGGGCACCAGATAGGCGAAGGTCTTACCCGTCCCGGTTCCGGCCTCGGCTATCAACAGGCTGCGGTTCTCAATCGCCTGCTCCACCGCCTCCGCCATCTCCTGCTGGGGAGGACGTGGCGCGAACCCGGGGAGCGTTCGTGCCAGCGGACCATCCGCAGCCAGGACCTGTTTACTGTCGAGCACGGTGATGGTCGTCACAGAACGGAATCAGACAGGTAGCGTAAAACCAGAGGACACGCCCTCTCTCACCTGCAACAACCGGCAACCTGGCCACATCCCGAACGCCAGAAGAACGAGTGGCATCAGTTCTGCCACAGCTCGTCGGTTATCTCCCCCTCCTCCTGGGTCCAGACCAGCCGGGAGATATGCTTGAAACGGGCGACGGACATGGCGCCTCTCCGGTTACGAGGGGCATTCTCTCTCCCCTTCAGTGCCGCAAGGATTTCGCTTCGATCCGCCTCGTGAATTTCGCTGGGTTCATAGTTTTCATCCATCAATACCAGCATTACCGAATCCCACTCCCTGTCCAGTTTGAGCTGACCGATGCGCTGCCCTGACTTGCCCTCGTCGAACAGCGCACGTGCCTTGACCTGTATCCGCCGCCCTTCCCGCCGCCCCCGACCAACGAGATCGTAGCCGGCACCACCATCTTCCGGCACTTCCAGATTCAGCAGCCTGGCGGCATCGAACAGGGCGATCTCGTTGCTGATCGCAAGAGGTTTGCCCGTGGCCTTGCGATATTCCGCCGCCAGGCGGCGTGCCTCACTCATCAGCTTGTCAACGGCGTAGAGGGCCATCGGCGCAACCCTATCCGCCTTGCCTGGCCAACTGAATGATCGCCTGGTTGTCCTCCAGGAGGGAGGCATTTCCAGCAGCGAGGCTACTGGATTTCGCCGCCAGACTGGCCGCCTGCGCATATCGTCCCTGCTTCAGCCGCACATGGGCGAGGCGGTTCCACAACTGGGCGTTGCGTGGCTCGATACGCAGTGCCCTCTCCAGACTGGCGGCCGCAGCAGCGAGATTACCGGAGTCATACTGCGCCCGGGCGTCACTCAACAGGGCCAGCACCGTATCGTTGGCTGGCGCCGCCGGGCGCGCAGGTGGCTCCGGCAGCGGTGCCGGAACAACCTGCGGCCGGTCGATCGGTTTCGCCACCACCGCTTCTTCTGACGGTGGCGGCACACTAGCCGGAGGTTGGGGTGCCGGGGGTTCCCTCATCCCTGCGCAACCGGAAAGGAGCACTGCCATCATCACCACAAACCACAAGAACCCCGCAGCCCGCGCCCGGATGGCAGTAAGGCCGGGAACTCTCGTCAACATCTGATTCATCGGAAAATTCCTTTCAACAACTCTATACCCCGTTGCAGCGGAGTGGCAGGCGTCTCCTGATAGTCATCGAGCCCGCACTGGCTGTACTCTGCCGGCTCGCTACCTTCGATAAACGGGAGCCACACAGCGTCCGGACAACTCTCCCCGCTACGCAGGCCGCTCCCCGGCTCGACCCACACCTGCCGGATCTGCTCCGGTGCCACCAACTCCAGCGGCCGGGCACCCATCTTCTCTATCATATCACGCCAGACCCGCAACGCACCGCTGGAGCCGCTCAGGCCGGTGCTCTTGTTGTCGTCACGCCCCACCCACACCACGGCCAGGCGCTCTCCACCAAACCCGGCAAACCAGCTGTCCCGCAACTCGTCGGTGGTACCGGTTTTGCCCGCAATCTGCAGGGAGGGCGACAGCTTCTGGTAGAGAGCACGGCCGGTACCCTCCTCCACGGCCTTCTGCAACGCCCGATCGAGCAGATAGACAGCGGCGGGATCGGCCGCCTGCTCAATATCGAGAGGATAGCGCTGCAGCGGTTCACCCTCTGCGGTGAGCACTTCGCGGATAGCCCGCAGCGGGGAACGGAAGCCGCCGTTGGCGATGGTCTGGTACATCTGGGTGACCTCCAGCGGCGTCAACTCTGCAGCCCCCAGCAGGACAGATGGATAGCGGTTCAACGAACGGAGCACTCCCAATTTGCGAACCGTATCGAGCACCTTGTCGACACCGATCTCCAAGCCAAGCCGGACCGTTGCCAGATTGTATGAGTGAGCCAGTGCAACGTAGAGCGGCACCTGGCCGTGGCTCTGGTGATCATAGTTCTGTGGTGACCAGGTATCTCCGTTGGGCCACTTCAGAGTGACAGGCTCATCATCCAGCAGAGAGATCAGGGTATAGCGCTCAGGCTGTTCCAGCGCCGTCAGATAGACCGCAGGCTTTATCAATGAACCGATGGGGCGAACCGCATTCAGGGCACGGTTGAATCCGGCAAAACGAACCTTGCGCCCACCGACGACAGCCGCGACCTCGCCATTTGCAGGTTCTGTCACCAGTACGGCGCCCTGCAGAGTGTCGGCAGGCATCCCCCTCTTCCGCTCCAGTTTCTCCAGGCGTTCGTCCAACGCCTGCTCCGCCGCCTGTTGGGCCACCGGATCGAGTGTGGTGAAGATCTGCATCCCCTCGGAGCGCAGATCGTCGTCCCGATAGTCACGGTACAGCTGACGCCGTACCAACTCCATGAAAGCTGGATAGCGGGTAATCCCGCCCGGGGTTCCAGGAACCACCCCCAGTGTCTCCCCGGCGGCCTGCTGCTCCTGCTCGAGGTCAATGAGCCCTTGCTCCGCAAGCATCCGTAATACCAGGTTACGGCGCGCCT
>JALSRO010000342.1 GCA_026984715.1 Chromatiales bacterium
AGAAAAGCCATGTCGGCACGGATCTCCTCCTCACCGACACCTTCCGCCACGGTACGAACGATATACCCGCCGACACCAAACTCCTCGGCACACCTCTCCACCAGCAGCTTGAGACGCTCACGCTCCACCTCATCGGTGATCCGCTGCGAGATCCCCACATGACTGCTACCCGGCATGAACACCAGATTGCGAGCCGGAATGGAGATATTGGTGCTCAGACGCGCCCCCTTGCTGCCGAGGGGATCCTTGATCACCTGTACCAGGACACTCTGCCCTTCCCGTAACAGCTCACTGATGGTGGAACCACTCCCACTCCCGGCAGCTCCATCCCCGCCTCCAGCGCCATTCACCGGCATGATATCCCGCTCGTGCAGAAATGCGGTACGCTCCAGCCCCACCTCCAGAAAGGCGGCCTGCATGCCCGGCAGCACCCGGCAGACTCTCCCCTTGTAGATGTTGCCCACCAGTCCGCGCCGGCTGGCCCGCTCGATATAGATCTCCTGCAGTGCACCGTTTTCCACCACGGCGACCCGGGTTTCGCGGGGGGTAACATTGATCAGCAGCTCTTCACGCATCTCTTCTCCCGGAGCAATGCCCTCAGCGGTGGTAGGGGTGGTGCCGCAAGATGGACCAGGCACGGTACAACTGCTCGGCCACTACGATTCGCACCAAGGGATGAGGAAGGGTGAGTGGAGAGAGAGACCATGAAGTATCGGCGCAGGATACACACTCCGGCGCCAACCCTTCCGGGCCGCCGACCAGCAGCGCCACATCCCGCCCCTCCTCCAGCCAGCCGTTGAGGTTTCCCGCCAGCTGTGGCGTATCCCATGGCCGGCCACCGACTTCCAGCGCTACCACCAGCGCCTGTCTGGGAATAGCGGCACGCATCCGCTCCCCCTCCTGACGCAAGAGACGCATGATATCGGCCCCCCTGCTCCGTTTGCCGGCGGGGATCTCCACCAGCCGCAAGCGGCACTCCGGTGGTAAACGGCGCGCATACTCCGCATACCCCTGCTGCACCCAGCCAGGCATCCGGGTTCCTACCGCAATGAGATGGAGGTTCACAAGCCGTCCTTCGTTTCATTGCGGTGCGTTGGCATCCCACAGCTTTTCCAGGTTGTAGAAATCACGCACCTGGGGCAGCATGATATGCACCACCACATCGACCAAATCCACTACGATCCATTCACTGCCCTGCTCGCCCTCCACACCCAGCGGAGTCACGTTGTGCTGCTTTGCCTTCATCACCACACTGTCGGCCAATGCCTTGACCTGGCGATCCGAGGTGCCACTGGCCACCACCATGACGTCGGTGATGCTGCTTTTGCCACGTACGTCCAGTACCTTGATATCCTTGGCTTTGAGATCTTCCAGCGCCTCGACCACCAGCTGGCACAACTGTTCTGTTGTCATGGGGTTCATCTGTATAGCTGCTGTTCCTGAATATAGTTCCATACCGTGTCAGGGAGCAGATAACGCGGATTCCGCCCCCCCCTGATCAAGGCGCGAATGCGGGTGGAGGAGATGTCCAGCTGCGTGACCGGCTGCATGAAGATCAATCCGGCCGGGGCACTGTTCAGATCTCGGGGATCGGATACCAGACAGCTGTCGGCCAGCTCGGCCAGGGGACCGCCATGATCGTCGAGATGCTCCGGCAGCCAGCCAGGGCGGTGTGATACCACCAGATGGGCCAGCCGGGGGATCTCCTCCCAGCGATGCCAGCTGCTCAGCCCCAGAAAGGCATCCATCCCCAACAGCAGACAAAAGGGAAGCTGTTCGCCCAGCTCGGCACGCAATTCGCATAGGGTGTCCACCATATAGGAGGGACCGCTGCGCCGGGTTTCCCGCTCATCCAGCTGGAATCCTGCCTGCCCGGCAATCGCCCTGCGCAACATCGCCAGGCGCTGGGCGGCACTGGCGCGCGGTGGCCGGCGGTGGGGAGGTGTTCCGGCGGGAATGAGGCGCAGCTCTTCCAGCTGAAGAATCTCGAACAGCTCCAGCGCCGGGCGCAGATGACCTGTATGTACGGGGTCGAATGTACCGCCGAAAATCCCTATCACGTGCGAATATGCCCGTCACCGATGACGATGTACTTTTGCGAAGTGAGCCCCTCGAGCCCCACCGGACCGCGTGCATGGAGCTTGTCT
>JALSRO010000343.1 GCA_026984715.1 Chromatiales bacterium
CTGAACGATTGCCCCGTCCTTGCCCGCCATGCTGATCAGATAGACACCCTCCTTTGGAACCTTCCAGACCATTCTGCCTTCACCAAACCCTGCCGTATCGAAGGTGAAGGAGTTTCGTCGACGTTGCAGCCCCCACACCCGCCAGTTCGAACCGATCAGATAGGGAACCTCTGCTGAGGGTTCCCGGAAACTTTCTCCGGAGTCCCGCAGCGCCACCACGGGTTTTGCCACCGCACTGTCCAGTGCAATATAGAGTGATCCCTGGAAATGGTACTGACCCAACACCCCCCGTGACCGCTCGAAATCGACTGCTGAGAAGATGGCACGATCAAAACGCAGCGTCTGCAGTGCCTGGCGATCTTCAACAAGCCACTGTCTCTTGCCGGAACGTGTCAACCGCACGGTATAGAAACCATCGGCAATGGCAGCATAACGGCTGGTGGTAATCGGGATGATCGGCTGGCTGCGCGCATAGTCCAGGTTCGCCCGTACCGCGTTGAGGCTGGAGAGCTTCTGTCCCGAATACATATGATAGTAGACACCGATCGGCTTCACCCTCAGCGGCATCTCAGTGTTGTCCAGGGTACGGATCAGGTGCCGATACCCGAAAAACTGCTCTGACCACTGATCCGTATAGGTGTTTTCGTTGCTGTTGGAGGCATATACCTGTATCTGCCCACCAATGCTCCGACCCAGCGGAGAGACCCAGCTGTAGGAGGGATACTTGCGGTCCAACCGGGTATCACCTCCGTTGATGTTACGGATTCCCAACCTGCGGGTAGCCTCGATGGCGGCGGGAAACGGGCTGGTGTCTCCAGACCACTGATATACCTGAACGCTCTTCCCCTCGGGCAGCAGGGAGTTGATGAAACGAACCGCTCCCCCCACCTCCAGTGCCAGATCGAATGGTTCAACCGCATAGGCCCGCGGTGTCACGTAACCGGTGGCCTGGTAATAGGCGCGCTTCTCTGCATCGGCTGCCCGCCTGAGTGTTACTGGCTTACCCCATGGCTTGCTGTATAGTTTCAGAAACGGGCGCTCCTTCTCGGCATCTCCGTCGGCAAAGAATTCCCAATCGAAAGGGTGGCTGTAGGTGTGGCATCCGGCCTCCACCTGAGGAAGCGCCAGAATCTCCCGCGCCACGCGCAGGCTCTTGCGGTTGCCGTGCCAGGCCGGATCGAGATCACCGGCAATGGGAGAGACGGTCACAGGCAGTTCGGGATAGGCCTTGATGATCTCCTCCTTCACCACCTCCGAAGCAAGGATGCCCCTGTTCTTGAACGGATAGATCTCGGTCAGATTGTTCCACCCGTCACCATCGATGTGGCTGAAGAAGATCCTTCTGCCGGCCAGGGTGGTGGTATCCGGCTTGGGCAGCTCATCCGTTCCCAGCGCCCGGCGGAAAAACTCGAACGGATTGACATACCACTGTGTGGTGTCGGTTGCATCGTCATGGAAATAGAGATACCCGGAGGCGATCCATCCGCCAGCAGGCGTAATCACCACCAGATCACTGTCCTTCCCGGAACCCTTCTGGCGAATCTTGAGGAACGACTGGCCTACCCCATCGATCAAGTTGAGACGCTCATAGCCTGGCAGGACGCCATCGATACGGCGCTCGAAATCCACCATCGCTGGATCCCGATAGACTATCTGCGAGTTGTAGGTGAAGGGAATCCAGGCGTGCCCCTCGCGCAACCCCAGCCTCTTCCAGAAACGTCCAACCGCATCCCGGATTTTCACCAGCGGTGGCGAATCGTCATCCCCGAAACCGCCAATCATGATGAGGCGCCTGCCACTATCCATCACCCCTTGCGCCCACTCGAGGAACCGGCCCGGATCATCGACCCCGGCAATCTCCCACACCAACACCCCCCGGACATCATCCATCTCCGAGGGTTCCGGCAAGGGACCGTTTGCATCCAGGTAGCGAACCACCAGCCCGAGGTGGTTCAGGGGCATCTCCGCGAGCCGCTGGATAACGGAGTGCCCCGCCCCATCGCCCTTCCCATCATACAGAGCGATGACAGTCCGGCTCACCGGCTGCGCCTGCAACATCGAGACCGGAATAAGCAGAGCCACCCACCAAACGGTCAGGAAAAGAGCGCGTCTGTTCATAACTGCGGCTCGGGAACGATGCGATCC
>JALSRO010000344.1 GCA_026984715.1 Chromatiales bacterium
GCAGACCAGCGACGATTTCGATCAGTTGGCGCAGACCATCCGCTCTCTGGCGAATGCGCACACCATAGAACAGCTCGAGGCCCGAGGAGAGCTGCTGCGGCTGCAAGAGCTGCACCGGACCGTCGCGGAGGCAAGGGAGAGACTTGGACCCGATGAATCGTTCCCCACCCTGCAACAGCAGTGGCAGAAGATTTGGGAAACCACCACCGCGGAGCTGCAACGGGGCCTCACCTGGAAGCTGGAGAAGATGGCGGAAAACTTCGCAAGCCACGAACCAGGCATGCTACAGCAGATCAGGGGAGCCGCTCCACAACAGCCCATCCGGCAGCCCGACGTCGATACCGGAGAGCTGCTGGATCAGTGGGCGCTGACACGACTGGACGATGCGCTGGACAACCTCGTCATCGAGGCCGCTGCCCTGGCGCTTCCTACCACACCGCTGCGGCGGGAACTTGACGAAATTCGCAACAACGCCGCAAAGTGGCTTCAGGACAGGCTGCAAGGTTCACTGCGTTCCGCCCTGCTGAAGCCGGGTACCGCACTGCAACGTTTTCTCTATGGCGCAACCGGTCTACTCGCCGCACTGCTGCCACTGCTGGCACTCGGCTGGGTCGGATACAGGGTGTTCGTCGGCTACTACCATAGCGCCCTGGCACCGGGTCAGTATCTTGGGATCAATTTCGCCACCCACAGCATACTGCTGGTCGTTACCTCATGGCTGCTGCCATGGCTTCTCCATCGCAAGCTGAAACCCTCACTGAAACTCGCGGCTCTGCGGGGGCTGCAGACCGGGCTGGAGAGCGGCCTCGCCGAAATCGGGCATCGAACCCGGGAAGTGATTGGGAAGCTGCACCGGCAACAGCAGGAGCTGCGCCAAAAGGCCAATCAAGTATTGCAACGCACTCCGGAAACAGAAGCAGGAGATCGGAATACCCCGGACAACCAGACACTGCTCAGAATGTTGATGGATAAACCTGCAGACACTGCAGCCTGAAAGAGCAGGTAGCGAACCACATCCTCCCCGGCTCCGGCGGCGACCCCTCACACTCCCCGGCAGCGCTCAATCCTCACCCTGCCGGCCGCCCACAAATCCACTCACCTCCATTTGTCAAAAAAACATTAAAGAACCCAATCCCCCTGCCGATAGAAGAGAATATATCGAGGAGATTGGAAACACACCACACAACCGGAGCAAATGAAACAATGAAAAACAACCCCATCAAAGCCCTGCCATCGTTAGGTCAAAGCATCTGGTATGACAATATCCAACGCAGCATGCTGCGCTCCGGTGCATTGCGGCGACTGGTCGAGGAGGATGATCTCCGGGGGGTGACGACCAACCCATCCATCTTTCAGAAGGCCATTGCTGACAGCAATGACTATGACGACTCACTCGCCCATCTGTGCCAGGAGTTTCCTGGGCAATCCTACGAAGAGCACTTCATCTCGCTTGCTGTGGAGGATATTCAGGAAACGGCCGATATCCTGCGGCCCGTCTATGAACGTACCCAGGGCCAGGATGGCATGGTCAGCATCGAGGTCTCTCCACTGCTGGCCTATGACACCGATGGCAGCATCGCTGAGGGCAAAGAACTTTTTGCCCGTATCGGTCGTCCCAACGTGATGATCAAGATTCCCGCAACCAAAGCGGGAATCCCCGCCATCGAGGAGCTCATCTCTGCCGGAATCAATGTCAATGCCACCCTGTTGTTCTCTGTCGAACGTTATGTGGAGGTCGCCAACGCCTACAAACGGGGGATAAGAAAACGTTATGAAAGGGGGGCCGATGTCAGCCGCATCGCATCTGTCGCCAGCTTTTTCATCAGCCGTGTGGACAGCGCAGTAGACAAGGCACTGGCAGAGCGCGCCAAGGAGGCCACCAGCTGGGAGCGTACCAAGCTGGACTCGTTGGCTGGAAAGGTGGCCATCGCCAACGCCAAGGTAGCCTATCTGCAGTACCAGAAACTGTTTTCCGACGCAGCATTTGGTGAACTTCACAAGGCAGGCGCGCTCAACCAGCGCCTGTTGTGGGCCAGCACCGGGTCCAAGAACCCCGCCTACAGCGACATACTCTACATCCAGTCCCTGATCGGACCGGATACGGTCAATACCGTCCCCCCCGCCACCTATGAGGCGT
>JALSRO010000345.1 GCA_026984715.1 Chromatiales bacterium
CATCTCCACCCTAAAGCTGGAAGAGCTCATCTACGAACTCAAATCCAACTACACTATTATCATCGTTACCCACAACATGCAGCAGGCGGCGCGCGTTTCCGACTACTGTGCCTTCCTGCTGATGGGTGAGCTGATCGAGATGGACAACACCAACACCCTGTTCACCAACCCGCAACAGAAACAGACTGAAGACTATATTACAGGACGATACGGATAAATGAGTGATACAACCCTTCCCCACCATATCTCCCAGCAGTTCGATGCCGATCTGGAAGAGGTGCGCAACAACGTCCTCGCCATGGGCGGCCTCGTGGAGCAGCAGCTCGCCAACGCACTGGCAGCACTCACGGAAAATGATGTCCGCCTCGGTGAGAGCGTGATCACCAATGACTACAAGGTCAACGCCCTAGAGGTCACCATCGACGAGGAGTGCAACCGGATTCTTGCACTACGCCAGCCTACGGCCATCGACCTGCGTCTGATCGTGGCTATCATCAAGACCATAACCGATCTGGAGCGAATCGGCGATGAAGCAGAGAAAATAGGGCACCTCGCCGTTCAACTTGCAGACGAGGGAGGCAACGACAGATTCGGTGCACTGGCCCACTTGGGCGAGCATGCACGCAAAATGGTTCATGATGCCCTCGACGCCTTTGCGCGCCTCGATGTGGAACAGGCCGTTCAGGTGGTGAAGGAGGATATGAAAACCGACAAGGAGTATGAGGCCATCTCCCGGCAACTCATCACCTTCATGATGGAGGATCCTCGTTCCATCGGCCGGTTCCTGAATGTGATGTGGGCGGCCCGTTCCCTGGAACGTATCGGTGATCACGCCCGTAACATCTGCGAATATATCATCTATCTGGTCAAGGGAAAGGATGTTCGCCACACCAGCCTCGATCAGATGGAGCAGGCCGCACGCACCCCCCGCTGATCAACTGTCGAAAGACAGAGAGCAGCGATCGGGAATCATCTGGATTGGGCAGGTTTCGGACCTGCCTTCCATCTTCCATGTGGTGCTATTTCGCCGCCTTCAACGCCTCGTAGCCACCTGCATTCAGAACATTGGTGAACCCGAACTTGCGCAGGGTCTGTTCGGCGACCCCGGCACGGCGACCGCTGCGACAGTAGACGACGATAGCACGATGCTTGTCATCACCAAACTCGGCAATCCGCCGCTCGATCTGATCATAGGGAATCAGCAGCGCCCCATCGATATGGCCGGCCTCGTACTCCTTGCGGGTTCTCACATCCACCAGCAAGGCACCGTTACGGATCTTCTTCCACGCCTGTTGCTCGATAGTTTCGGCACCCGGCTTGGCACATGCGGCCACGGTGATCAGCAACAGCAGAAACAGCCAGAGTGGATTGCGCTGCAGTCTCATAGCTTTACTCCTTCTCATTGGTGCCAGGGGGCACTCAGTTCGTGCACCGCCTCGATAAAGGCTGCGGCATGCTCCGGATCGACATGTTGATGGATACCATGTCCAAGGTTGAACACATGCCCGCTGCCCTTCCCATAACTCTCCAGAATAGTGACCACCTCCTGGCGGATTCGTTCCGGTGAAGCGTACAGCACGGTGGGATCCATATTGCCCTGCAGGGCCACACGGTCCCCGACGCGGCGGCGTGCGTCGGCAAGGTCCAGCGTCCAGTCCACGCCCAGGGCATCACAACCGGTATCTGCCATTATCTCCAGCCAGCCACCTCCCCCCTTGGTAAACAGGATCACCGGTACCCGGCGTCCGTCCGCTTCACGGGTCAGACCGGCGACTATCTGTTCCATATAGCGCAGGGAGAACTCCCGGTAGTCTCGGGGGGTGAGAATTCCTCCCCAGGTATCGAAAATCATCACTGCCTGCGCACCCGCGGCAATCTGGGCATTGAGGTAGCTGGTAACGGACCGGGCCAGTGTGTCGAGCAGCTTGTGCATAAGGTCAGGGCGGTCGAACAGCATCCCCTTGACGTTGGCGTACTCTTTGCTGGAACCCCCCTCCACCATGTAGGTAGAGAGCGTCCAGGGACTGCCGGAGAAACCGATCAGGGGAACCCGGCCATGCAGTTCACGGCGAATGGTGCGTACCGCATCGATCACATATTTGAGCTCCTGCTCCGGATCGGGCACGCCCAGCTTG
>JALSRO010000346.1 GCA_026984715.1 Chromatiales bacterium
CCGCCAGCTCACCTGCTGTACCCACATCGGAAATCCCTTCCATGGTCCCGCTCATCAGCTGGCTCATCCACCCCTCGATTCGCCTGATCTCCAGGCGGCTGTATACAAGTACGGCAACCTCGTAGTTGAGCAGCAGGCTGCGCATGTCGGTATTGGCCGAGCCCAGAATCGCCAGCTCATCGTCCACCAGTACCGCCTTGGCATGCACCATGCCATGCCCGTACAGCAAGATGGAGCCACCTTCCTGCTGAATCTCGCGCAGGTAACTGCGGCCGGCAATATCCGCCAGACGGTGATTCGACTTCTGTGGGACCACTATCCGCACATCGACTCCCCGGTGAACTGCAAGGATTATGGCCCGGCACAGCGCATCGTCGGGGATGAAATAGGGTGTGATCAGCCACAGGCGCTGCTTGGCGGAGAATATCACCGTCAGCAACGTGTCATAGAGCGCATCACCGGGCATGTCCGGCCCCGAAGGAAGCACCTGAAGCCTGGCTTCTCCAGGGTTCGCTTCGCCGGAGCAGCTCTTTCCTCCCCGGTTTGCGTTGGTCTCGTTGCTGGCATACCTCCAGTCGGCTTCGAACAGGCTGGCGTAGTGCTCTACGGCCGGGCCCTCGATCACAAAGGTCAGATCCCGCCAGCGATCGAGGCGCATCTCCGGCCCCATGTACTCACTGGCAACGTTTGCTCCGCCAGCCAGTACCCGACGGCCGTCTGCGATGGCCAGCTTGCGATGGTTACGCAGATTGGCTCGGCCACGCAGTGGGTGATGCAGCACCGGGTTGAAAAATGCGAAACGGCCACCGGCAGCGGCCAGCGGCTCCAGAAACCGCGCACGGGTTTGCAGCGACCCCACTCCATCGAGCAGCAGCCGCACCTTGACCCCCTCCTTGGCACGCCGTGCAAGATGTTGCAGGATGGTCTTTCCAACCTGGTCTGGATGGAGAATGAAAAAACAGAGGTCGATCCGCTCCGAAGCCTCGTCAATCAACTCCGTCAGTGCTCTGTAGCTCTGTTCCCCGGTTGAACACAACGACATCCGGTTACCGCCCGATGCTGGAGGGATACCATTGGTAGACAGGATGCGCTCGAGCGATGAAAGGGCGTCCGTGGCTTCTGATTCAACTTCTGGAAGACAGATCTCCGCCTTCTCCTCGGCCATCCGCGCTATCTTGCGTCCACCAAATACGAGATAGAACGGCACACCGATATAGGGCGCCATGACGATGAACAGGATCCAGGCGATAGTAGCCGCAGGAGAGCGCCGCTGGCGGATGATACGGGTAAGGAGTACCACGGCCAACAGAAACCCGCCGATCCAGGCGAGATGTGTGATTAACCAGGTGGTGAACATCCCCGATTAGCTGAGATGTATGGCCATATCCACCGGTTCGGTTGCCACCAGCAGATCGTGTACCTGCTCCACCTCCAGCTGGTTTCCATGCACGACGATCAGATATCGGCCTGACTCGACCGCCGTTTCATAGCGATCGACGCTCTCCTGGGGGACACCAACGAGGCAGAACACGGCTCCCAGCATGCCCTTCCCGGCTGCGAGAGTCTCCTCTGTGACTCCAGCAACCACTGCGACCAGAGGACCTGCCACCAACAGCGTGCCCAGACCGGGAATCAGAAACAGTCCCGCGTCCGTGAGACGTTCGCACATTCCGCTCCAGAACGATTGCTGCACTCCCAGGAATCCCCTCCCCTTTTCGGTGCAATAGAAGCCGACCGGATACCCTTCCCGGTCTCCCTTGGCGACAATGGAGATCCTTCCGATATCGATTGCGGACCCTTGCAGCCGGCAAACTGCGGACTCCACCTGCTCATGCGTTCGATAGACCGCGATACAGCTGTTCCCGTCCACCATGGTATTTCTCTCCTTCTGGCGTCGCTTCAAGTGATTCACCAGCGTGTCAGCAATCTGGTTTTTTCCGGGATCATATTTCCGGTTCAGTAAGTAGAGACAGGTTCGATTTCAACCAGAACCAGGCAGTGACAACTATATTTGTCGTTATGGAGAGCCATGATGCCACCGTGGGGAAACTATTTCTGCTACCTGGGTTACACAAAGGGCCGAGAGATACGAAGAGGTGTTTTACTGCGCTATGGGGATTT
>JALSRO010000347.1 GCA_026984715.1 Chromatiales bacterium
CAGTGTCTACCCCCCTACTCCGGAGCGAGTGGATCTCTGGGTGGAGGCCGGGATTCACGTGAAGGGAAGACCGGAGTGGGTGTTCGTAAAAGTATACACCCATGGCACCCAGGAACGGGACATGGAATGTCTGCTCGGCGAGCCGGTGGACCGGATGTTCAGTTATCTGGAGCAGCGCTACAACGATGGCCACGACTACCAGTTGCACTACGTGACTGCCAGAGAGATGTACAATATCGCCAAGGCAGCCGAAGCGGGCAACAGCGGTAACCCGAACGACTACCGGGACTTCATCCTCCCACCTCCAGCCAACTGTATGACGACCTAGATGAGTATCACCGGCAAGGTCATCCATTCGCTCAAGTGGATGACCTTTACCAAGTTCCTGGCCCAGATCCTGCGTTGGGCCGTGACTTTTATCGTCATCCGGCTGTTGATGCCGGAGGATTACGGCATCTACGCCATGGCCGACGTGGTGATGTACTTCTTTGCACTGTTCAGCGGAGCAGGACTGGCATCTGCCCTCATCCAGGTGCGCAGCTTCAGCAACACTCAGCTGCGGCAGGTGCTGGGGCTGCTGATTGTGATCAATCTTACCTTGACGCTGGCGGTGATCCTGCTGGCTCCATGGATCGCCGATTTCTACCAGGAAGAACGGGTGAAACCGGTTCTCTATGCGCTGCTGATCGGCTTCCTGACGGTAACCATCGAAACCCTGCCGACCGCCATGCTAGAGCGGGAGATGCGCTTCAAGACGCTATCGCTCATCGAACTGGCAGCCGCTACCCTTTCCGCTTTGGTGACCTTGACCTTCGCCCTTTGTGGATTTGGCGTATGGAGCCTGGTACTCGGCCACCTCAGTGAACTGCTACTGCGGGCCGGGCTGAAGTTCTCCGCCCATCCAGTGATGCTTCTGCCCCAGTTCAGGTTTGACCAATCACTCCATCTGTTCACTTTTGGCGGCATCAAGACCCTCACCTTTCTGGCCTGGTTTGCACTGGTCAGCATCGACACTGTCATCGGTGGCCGCCTTTGGGATACCGAAACCCTGGGAATCTACGCCGTTGCGCTGCAGCTGTCATATATCCCCATGAACAAGCTGGTTCCCATGGTCAAGCAGGTAGCCTTTCCCGCATACTCGAAGATCCATCAGGAGGAGGGTGACATGGCCCCCTACATCATGAAGGCCAACGGCCTGATCATGATCATGGCATTTCCGCTCTTCTTCGGTTTCGCTGCAACCGCACCCAGCCTGGTACCGGTGCTACTGGGGGAGAAGTGGCTGGCCGTAATCCTCCCCGCGAGTCTGATTCCGCTGATGCTCCCGTTCCGTGCTTCACAAGAGCTGATGGATCCCGCCTTCGAGGCATCCGGACGCCCGCTGGACGCCTTCAAGAACTGGATGATCGTGCTGGCCATTCTCGCCCCCCTTCTCTACGCAGGGGCGTACTACGGAGGAATTGCGGGAATGTGCTGGGCGTGGGTGGCCGGAATCCCCACCAGCTACCTCATTACTTCGCTCAGGGCGATCAGGTATCTGCACCTGCCTCCCTTGCTCTTCGCCGGCTCGGTAGTGAGACCCCTGGTTGCCGCCATCATCATGTACGCATCCATCCGGCTGCTACACCACTTCGCCGAGGGGAGCATACCCCTGGTGATTCTGCTGATACTGGAGATCCTGTTGGGGGTCGCCGTCTTCCTTCCGGCCGCCTGGATGGTATGCCGCCAGGAACTGCTCCAGACGCTGGAGATGGTCAAGCGGCTCAGGGGATGACTGCCGGAACCCGGAAAGTGCGGCGGCTGTTCCTGTCCCTACAGATCCAGCTCGGCCTCCGTCAGATACCACATCCTGTCCTCCTGCTGCAATAGCCCGGCCAGCTCGACGTGAATACCGGGTGCAGTCAACACCCCACCCCACCCGTCACCATCACGTGTCACAAACCCCGATTGCCGGAAACGTTCGATCGCCGCCTGTGAACCCACCAGTCCAGCATTGATCGCTACCACGCCGGCCTGGCGCATCTCACTCCAGAAGCGATCCAGCAGCGGCTTCATCCACCGCCCCTCCAGCGACTGGATATCACACACATGCAGCACATCGTCCCGACGGGAAAAAACCA
>JALSRO010000348.1 GCA_026984715.1 Chromatiales bacterium
ATCTGCTGCGCACCGTCACCGATCAACTTTTTATTGTGTGTGATGGCACGGTTCACCCCTTCGATGGCGATCTGGATGACTACCGCAAGTGGCTGGCCAATCGAAAATCGGCTGCGGAAGATCCCGCTGCGGATGGATCAACCAGCAACAACAGCGTCAGCCGAAAAGAGCAGCGCAAACAGAAGGCCGAAAGACGCAGGCAGCTTCAACCCCTACGCAACAAACTGAAAAAACTGGAACAGCTGCTGGAAAAACTCGAGCAGGAAAAAAGCACCATCGAGCAGCAACTTGCCTCCGGCGATATTTATGACCAAGAGAACAAACAGCAACTGAAAGAGTTGTTGTTGTCACAGGGAAGAGTCAATGAAGCGCTCGAAAAGGCCGAAGAGTCCTGGCTTGAGCTCACTGAGAAGTTGAACGTGGAGTAACTTTGCCGACCCTGTTCTGTACTCATCACGGTTTTCCCCGCACGCTTTTTTGTGGCGCATTTCTCATTTCCCCACAAAGTAAATTGACATACCCTGCATCGGCCGGTGTAATCATCAGGCTTTCATAATAAACCCATAAAAAGGGATGCCGGCGATGATAAAAAAACTGGTGCGTTACGGGCTATGGTTTGGCATGGTCTGGATATTGGTCGGCTGTGGAGTCGAGGATCTGAAAAACATCCTGGAACCAACAGAAAATGCTCCTCCTCCGCCGGACAGCACTGAAGTCTCCTCCCCCCAAGCCGCATCCGCCTTTCTGTCCCGGGCCACGTTCGGGCCCAGGATGGAGGATATCGATGAACTGGTGAAAGCGGGAACCTATGACCAGTGGCTCGATGCCCAGTTTTCCGAGGAGCCAAGCTACCACGTCGCGTGGGCCGAGCAGCATCTGAAGGGGGTGAACGGGACCGGTGATCTGAAGGAGAACCCGGAAGAGTGGAAAAGATTCAGCGACGCGCTCGGTTACATGCAGCGCGATGCCTGGTGGGATATCGTGGTCAACGGCCGGGATCAGCTGCGTCAGCGGGTTGCCTTCGCGCTCAGCGAGATGATGGTCATCTCCAGATTCGGGCCGCTGGTCAACAGCCCCGATGCCCGCATGTCATATTATGACGTGCTGGTAAGAAACGCCTTCGGAAACTTCGAGACCCTGCTGCAGGAGGTGACCTATCACCCGGCCATGGGCAGATACCTGAGCTATCTGGGCAACGCCAAGGCGGATCCGGAAAAGGGAAGCCACCCCGATGAAAACTATGCCCGCGAGGTGATGCAGCTGTTCACCATCGGCCTCTATCAGCTCAATCCCGACGGCAGCCGCAAGCTGGACAGCCAGGGCAAACCTCTCCCCACCTACAACCAGAAAGATGTGGAGCAGATGGCCAGGGTGTTTACCGGGCTCAGCGATCAGAACGGTTTTTTCTTCGCCGGTGACGGGGGTTCCACCCACAAATCGCGTACCCAACCGATGATCCCCCACGAGCAGTACCACGACACCGGCAAGAAGGTGATCATGGGCCGCACCATTCCCGCCGGAGGGGATGTCAGAACCGATATCAACCTGGCGCTCAATCATCTGTTCAACCATCCCAACACCGGCCCGTTCGTCTCCCGTCAGCTGATCCAGCGCCTGGTGACCAGCAACCCCTCGCCGGAGTATATCGAGCGGGTGGCCGCAGTATTCAACGACAACGGCGAAGGGGTGCGAGGTGACCTGAAGGCGGTGGTCAGGGCAATACTGCTGGACAGCGAGGCGCTAGAGGGTGCCGCCAACAGGCCGGAGACCTTTGGCAAGGTAAGGGAGCCGCTACTGTTCGTCTCTCACCTGTTGCGCGCCTTCCACGCACAGAATGCCGAAAACACGCTCTATCTGGAGGATCAGCCGCTCTACCGTTACCGCTCCTACAACTTCCACGGTACCGGTTACACCAAACAGGAGGGGCCGCTGGAGGCGTTGACGGTATTCAACCACTTCACCCCCGAAGATGCGCCCTACAGCCTCAAGAAGGAGGGACTGGTGGCACCGGAGTTCGAGGTGTTCGGCACGGATGGCGTGCATCAGCAACTGCTGGGGCTGATCAACAAGGATGGCTTCATCTACGAGACCCATGAGGTGACCGCCGAGCTGCAGCT
>JALSRO010000349.1 GCA_026984715.1 Chromatiales bacterium
CAGGCGCATAACCGTGCCGATCCCGAACAACCCGGCCGCCTGGATGGTGGGGTTCTACTCCGTTGCGGCGATGATCAGCAAGAGCGGCGAGCAGGACAGAACCACCAACTCCCTCCCCCTCCCCCTTGCTCCCGCCATCGTGGCCATCGATCCCCCCAATCCGGTCACCCGCGACGGGGCAGGCAGCGTCACACTGACCCTCACCTGCAAACCACAGGTGCGGCCT
This sequence comes from Chromatiales bacterium, assembly GCA_026984715.1. Classification (GTDB taxonomy): domain Bacteria; phylum Pseudomonadota; class Gammaproteobacteria; order Thiohalospirales; family Thiohalospiraceae; genus DRMK01. The sequence continues at coordinate 227 of JALSRO010000349.1, forward strand.
GAACAGCGGGCGGCGCTGCTGTTGGGGGAACGGGAGGTGTTGGCGGCGGATCACCCTGTCCAGACCAATACACTCTCCTTTGTGGTCGAAGATGCGCCGGTGGGGAACCACCTCATACGGCTGCGTGTGGACGGTATCGACAGCCTACTGATAGACCGCAGCGTCACCCCTCCCGCCTTTGACAGCGCCATGGAGGTGATCATCGAATGAGCGAACAGTCGGAGTGGATGACAAACAACGAACAGCATCTGGCAGCGATGCTGAAGTGGCTGCGCCTCAAGCTGCAACAGCTGGCACCTGCGCCGGCGGAAGAGAGCTGTTCCCCGCAGCCGGAGACCGAATCCGGGCATGGATGGTTCAGACGCAAGCAGGACAAACCGCAACCCGCCGCCAGACAGCTGCCGGCGCCGGTCGACAGCGAACTTGAACAGGCCACGCAGGCGATCGAAAAGGCGGAAAAGAACGAATCACCACCCGCGTTGATCATCCTGGCCCAACGGCTGGGCCTGTCCCGCTTCGAACAACAGCTGCTGGCACTGTGCGCCGCCATGGAGCTGGACACCCGCATCCCTGCACTCTGCGCCAGGGCACAGGACGATCCGGCCAGACCCTGGCCCACCTTCGCGCTGGCCTTCTCCCTGTTCGACGACCCCGACTGGAACGCCCTGTCACCCCACGCCCCGCTGCGCCACTGGCGGCTGCTGGAGATCAATCAGCCCGGAGCACAGCCGCTGACCCACGCCGCCCTTGGCATCGACGAGCGCATCCTCAACTATCTCAAGGGGCTCAACTATGTGGATGACCGCCTCACCCCGCTACTCGATCCGCTGGCCATACCCGCTACAGATGAACCACTCCCCCCCTCCCAGCAACAGATAGTGGACAGCATCCTGGAACAGTTGAGCCGCTCGAATGGCCAGCAGCGGGCCCCCGTCATCGAGCTGCTGGGACACGACACCCTCAGCAAACGCCTGATCGCCGAACGGGCCGCATCCGCATCGGGGGTGAACCTGCACGCCATGGAGCTCGACAGCCTGCCCGCGCAAACCGGCGACTTCGAAACCTTTACCCGGCTCTGGCAGCGCGAATCCCTGCTCATGCCACTGGCCCTCTATATCGACGTGAACGGCGCTGCCGGCAATGAAAAAAAGCGGCTGAAACGCTTTGCAGAACGCAGCAACGGCGTGCTGTTCATCGATCTGGAAGATGCCCGCACAGAGACCATCGGCGAACGCTTCTCCATCGAGGTGAACAAACCGACACCCGAGGAACAGGAGCAGCTCTGGATCGAAGCGCTGCAGAACCAGGCGGGCAACCTCCCACAGCAGCTGGCCGAACAGTTCTCCTTCAGCCAGACAGAGATCAGACGGCTGGCTGAAACCGCTCTGAACAGATCCGACCAACCCCTGACCGAAACGCTCTGGCAGGAGTGCCGAATCACCGCCCGCGCCGGCATGGAGCAACTGGCGCAAAGAATCGACGCCAGAGCCCACTGGGACCTGCTGGTGCTGCCTCCGGAACAGAAAAACCTGCTCCGGCAGATCACCGATCAGGTCGCCCAGCGCAACCGGGTCTACGAAGAGTGGGGATTCCGCCGGCAGATGAACCGCGGACTGGGAATCAACGCCCTGTTCGCCGGTGAAAGCGGCACCGGAAAAACCATGGCGGCCGAGGTGATCGCCAACGCACTGAAACTGGATCTCTACCGCATCGATCTGTCGGCAGTGGTGAGCAAATATATCGGCGAAACAGAAAAAAATCTGCGCAAACTTTTCGACCGCGCAGAAGAGAGCGGCGCCATCCTGTTCTTCGACGAAGCCGACGCCCTGTTCGGCAAACGGAGCGAAGTCAAGGACAGCCACGACCGCTACGCCAACATC
>JALSRO010000350.1 GCA_026984715.1 Chromatiales bacterium
GTGGTTGAGCCGTGCGTTGGGAACCATCTGGCCATTCTGACCCACTTGGCAGGGTCGCTCCTGTTTGCACCGAAATAGGTCATTTTCCCGCCCGTTTCAGGGCTGTTGCCCCGATCTGGTGCCGAGCCGCTTATCCGGCAGTGGTCCCTGCTTCCTGAAAAACCTCCTTGAAAACATTTGGATAATCGTATCCCTCGGTTGTCGTCATAACCGGCGCGAATATTGCTTGGACCCGGCGAGGATTGCGGTGCCCTCCTGCCAGGAGAAGGGTTCGCCCGGGCACTGTAACCGGAAGGCGTGCTGCCCGCCCCTCGGTGGGGCATGTGGGGAAAGGAACATGGCAACTTACCGGAAATGTACTGAGGAGAGAAGGATTGTGAAAACGGCGATAGCTGCAAGAGGTGGGCAGGTGGCCGCAGGGTGGCTTCTGATCCCGGTTGTTTTATTCTTTTCCGTGGCTGCGACTGCGGAGGAGCATATTATTCAGTTGCAGAAGGGGGCGTCACCAACTGCTGTGGAGGCCGAATCCGGGAAGGCCGTCGTAGCGGAAGGGAGTTCGGCCACTCCTGTTGCAGGAATTGCCGCCGTGGAGGAGGGGGCGCCGGCGGAGGAGAAGCCGGTGGAGATCCTGGAGGGGTTCAAAAACCTCAGTCGTGAGAGCGCGGAGTGCGTCTCCTGCCATCGGGAGAAGACACCGGGGATCTATGAAATGTGGGGTGACTCCAAGCACTATGCTGCCAACGTCGGTTGCTACGAGTGTCACAAGGCGGATCCCTCCGACAAGGATGCTATAAAGCACAAGGACCACATCATCTCTGTGATCGTATCGCCGAAGGATTGCGGCAACTGCCATGAGAAAGCCGTGGAGGAGTTCGATGCCAGCCATCACGCCACTGCCGGAAACATTCTGGGCTCGTTGGACAACGTGCTGGCGGAAGTGGTGCAGGGTGCACCTCTAATGAACGGGACTTCACCCGTAGTGACCATGGGGTGTGCGGCCTGCCACGGCTCGATCGTACGGGTCGAGTCGGATGGTTCGCTGAATCCTTCCACCTGGCCCAACACCGGCATCGGGCGGATCAATCCCGATGGCTCCAAGGGGGCCTGCTCGGCCTGCCATCTGCGCCACAATTTCGATGTGGCCCAGGCGCGCCAGCCGGAGAACTGTGGCCGCTGTCATCTGGGGCCGGACCATCCCCAGAAGGAGATCTATGAGGAGTCTATCCACGGTATCAACTACCGGGCACACAAGGAGAAGATGAATCTGGATTCGGACAAGTGGATTGTGGGTGAGGACTACAGTGCTGCGCCTACCTGTGCCACCTGCCACATGTCCGCCACCCGTGACTTGCCGATCACACATGATATCGGTGCACGTATCTCATGGAATCTGCGTGCACCCATCTCCACCAGGATCGACGCCAAGGCCATCAAAGAGGGCAAGAAGGTCAAGCCCTGGCTGGAGCGGCGCAAGGATATGAAGAATGTCTGCACCTCCTGCCATGGCCGCAGCATGATCGATAACTTCTATATGCAGCTGGATTCTGCGGTGGAGCTGTACAACGAGAAATATGCCAAGCCGGGTCAGCGGTTGATGAAGCTGATGAAAGCGGAGGGGCTGCTTACCGATACCAAGTTCGACGATGAGCTGGAGTGGACCTGGTTTCTTCTCTGGCACCATGAGGGTCGCCGGGCACGCCATGGTGCCGCCATGCAGGCACCGGACTATGTCCAGTGGGAGGGTTTCTATGAGATGGCTCGCCGGTTCTACATGGAGATGGTGCCCCAGATCAGGGAGATCATCGAGAAGGCGGAGCAGGATGGCAAGCATGAGGCCGCCAAAAAGGTCCAGTCCGCCCTGGATGAGGTGCTGAACTCCAGCATGCACCGCTGGTTCCTGGGGAAGGAGCCTCCCAAGTCGTGGTCGCCCGCCGACAGCGACAACCATGGTTTTCATCTGAAGCCCAAGGGGTGATTGCAACCAGGAGTGGCGACGGCACGGGGAGCCGCTCTGATGGTCGCCTGATCGTCGATTGTCCTGGTAATGCCTGATCTCGCCGCCTCCCCGGTCCCTGGCCGGGGGGTGGTTTTTC